>NZ_JAMQOP010000004.1:300000-443649 GCF_031624495.1 Halogeometricum sp. S1BR25-6
GGACTCGACGTCGACACCATTCGGCAGGTCGTCTACGAGAACCCTCGACAGGTGCTCGGTGCGTAGCGGCCCCGTCGGGACGGGTCAATGGCGTGCCTGAGGGACCGCGGGGGACGGGCGCTACGCGCCCAGGTACCGCCCCTCCCACTCCTGTCGGGCGTCGAGTTCGCGCCGCCCCCGCCGGGTCGTCGCGTAGGAGTTAGTCCGCCGGTCGACCGTCCCCTTCTCGACTAATCCCTTCTCCACCAACGTGTCGAGGTTCGGATAGAGCCGACCGTGGTGGATCTTCTTCTCGTAGTACTCTTCGAGTTCGTCCTTGATGGCGAGTCCGTGCGGTTCGTCGAGACCGGCGACGACGATGAGCAGGTCGCGCTGAAATCCGGTGAGATCGTGCACGGTAGATGTATGTACGCTTATCCAACATAACTCTATGCAAGAAAGTATCTATATACAGACAGTAGTTTCGAGTGTCTACTCTTCCCGTTACGCCGACCCGTCAGTCACGTTCTCGACGTCCGCACCCGCGGGAACGTCCGCGTCGAGCACGCCGTCGGAGACGCCGACGCTCACGTTCGTGTACGTGGTCGTTATCGTTTTGTCGCCGAAGTACACCGCGTTCGGGCCGTCGTCGGAGTCGTTGAAGGGACTGTTCTCCTCGGGATTGCGGACGTCGCTCACCGAGACGTTCGGCAT
Source organism: Halogeometricum sp. S1BR25-6 (assembly GCF_031624495.1). Taxonomy (NCBI): domain Archaea; kingdom Methanobacteriati; phylum Methanobacteriota; class Halobacteria; order Halobacteriales; family Haloferacaceae; genus Halogeometricum; species Halogeometricum salsisoli. The sequence continues at coordinate 300,694 of NZ_JAMQOP010000004.1, forward strand.
CGAGTCGAGACGCGGTTTCTGGGCCGTCTGCCGCAGCACCAACCCGGTGTCCGTATCGACCCAGAGGGTCTGGGCGTCGTAGTACGCGCGGGTGCCGCCGTTGGGGTTGCCGTCGAGGTGAATCACGTACGCTTCTTTCCCGCGGACCGCCTCGGTACCCTCGTAGGAGACGGCGTTCTCCGTCTCGATGACCGACGTCGGGGCTTCGTAGAGGGTGTACTCGTTACCGTCGGAGCGAAGGTGCGGGTGCAGGTTGACGGGTTCGTCGGCGTCGGCCGCGCCGCCGTTCCGGTCGACGAGGTACTCGTCCTGCGCCGGGTCGTACGTGACGCTCGCCGTGCGATTCCGGACGTACACCCGCCGCTCGTCGGACGAATCCCCCGGCGACGGCGTCTCGACGCGCGCGAAGACGCCCTCCTCGGTGTACTTCACCCAGACGTACCGCGTCCGTTCGCGGACGAGTTCGCTCCCGTTCGATAGTTGCGTCACCGTCCGCTCGGTCACCGTCGCGCGGTAGCTCCCGATGTCGGCCTGCTTTCGCCGAATCTCTTCGAGAACCTCCTCGGTCCGGTCGGTCGGCGTCGGTATCTCCCCCATCGTCGGGGTTCCGGCGGCCGGCCCGCCGGTCGTTCGCGCCGACGACGGCGCGGACGCACCCGTCGCGGCGTCGGTGTTCGCGGCGCTCTCACCCGACGTCGCGCCGCCACCGAGGCAGCCGCTGAGGACGACGAGGAGGACCAGTGCGATGGCGCCGGCGTCGCGTCGGAGGGACATACGGTCGCGTCGCTCGCGCCGTCGTGTAAATGTATTGTCCGTTGTTCGGGGCGAGAGCGGCGGCGCCGAACTCGCCGTCCGGCGGGTCTGCCGTAGCTTCTTTTCCGGCGGCGCGCGGAGTAGGCGGTGACGATGTCATCCGACGACACCGAGGCCGAGACGAGTCAGAGCGAGTCGACCACCGAGTACACCGACGACCCGTGGACGGCTCAGAGCGTCGTCGAGGACCGCGGCGGCTACCCGGCCCACGCCGCGAAGTCCGAAGGGCAGGGCGACGAGGGCCTCCTCCGCATCGGCTCCCGCGACGACGACGAGGACCTGACGGAGGTCGAGTGGGAGACGTTCCGCGAGGAGTTCGAGGAGAAGAACCTGGCGCTCGTCTACTCGACGGACGACTCGACCATCGAGGGTGACGAGACCGTCGCGCTTCGGGAACGCGACGACGTCGACGCCTGAGACGGCGAGACGGACTCGAACCCGGAACCGGGTTCCCGGCCGCCTCGAACCCCCCGCGGGTCGCTGTGAACCGAACTGCTTTGGGGGGAGGCCGAGAACGACGGCCCGATGACACTACCGACGACGACGCTCCCGAGCGGCGACGAACTGCCGATGGTCGGCATCGGCACGTGGAACATCGACGGCGACACCGTCCGCGACTCCGTCCGCGCGGGACTGGACGCCGGATACGGCCACGTCGACACCGCCGAAGGCTACCGCAACGAATCGGAGATAGGCGACGTGCTCGCCGACTACGACCGCGAGGACGTCTTTCTCACCTCGAAGGTGCTGCCGAAGAACCTCAACTACGATTCGGTTATCGACTCCTGTCGGCAGTCGCTCGAACGGTTGGGCACCGACCACCTCGACCTCTACTTGATCCACTGGCCCAACCCGGCCATCTCGCTCCGCGAGACGCTGAACGCGATGGCGACGCTCCACGAGGAGGGGATGGTGAAGAACGTCGGCGTCTCGAACTTCAGCGCGTACCAACTGAGCTGTGCGCAGTACGTCTCCGACGTGCCCATCGCGGTCAACCAGATAGAGTACCACCCGTGGAACAGGCAGGACGACGTGGTGGAGCACTGCCGCGAGACGGACACCGTCGTCGAGGCGGCCGCCCCCCTCGGGCGGACGGAAGTATTCGAAGACGAGACGGTCCAAGAGATAGCCGACGAGTACGAGAAGTCGGCCCCGCAGATCATCCTGAAGTGGGCCGTCGAGAACGACGTGGTCGTCCTGCCGAAGTCCTCCTCACCGGACCACGTCCGCTCGAACCTCGACCTGTTCGAGTGGTCGCTCGACGAGGAGGACAAACGGCGCATCGACGACATCGAACGCGAGAAGGTAGTCTACGACACGCCCGCGCGCGAGTGGACCGGCGACACCTACGGCATCTCGAAGTAGCGGGCGTCCGGCATCCGGCGTCGACTCCGTTTTTCCTACGGCTTCCGGGGCCGCCGCATATTCGTGTCTGGGGGTCGAACGACGAACCCCAATGCCCGCGGAGATGACCGCCTACGTTATCGAGGAGTACGGCGACCCGGACGTGTTCCAGCGAACCACCGTCGAGATGCCCGAACCCGGTCCCCAAGAGATTCGCGTCGACGTGGCCGCCTCCAGCGTCAACCCCGTCGACTACAAGATTCGACAGGGCGCCATTCCCGACTTCACCCCGGAGTTCCCGGCGACCCTGCACTGCGACGTGTCGGGCGTCGTCGACGCCGTCGGCGAGGACGTCGACCGGTTCGAGGAGGGAGACGAGGTGTACGGGATGCCCGGCGGCGCGGGCCAGCAGGGGTCGCTCGCGGACTACACCGTCGGCCACGCCGGGACGTTCGCCGACGCCCCCGAGTCCATTTCGCTGGAAGAGGCCGCCGCCCTCCCCGTCGTCGCCCTCACGGCGTTCGAGATGCTCACGGACAAGACCGAGACCGAGGAGGGGGACAACCTCCTCGTCTACGGCGCCAGCGGCGGCGTCGGCCACATCGGCGTCCAACTCGCGGACCACCTCGGCGCCACCGTGACCGCGACGGCCTCCTCCGAGGACAAACGCGAGTTCGCCGAGAAACTCGGCGCGGACGCCACCGTCGACTACACGAAAACGGACGTCGAGACGTACGTCGAGGAGTACGCGGACGGCGTCGGATTCGACACCGTCTTCGACCCCGTCGGCGACGACCACCTCCAGACCGCCTTCGAGGCGGTGCGGCCGTTCGGCACCGTCCTCTCGACGGAGTCGAGTTCGACGCAGGACCTCTCGGCGATGCATCAAAACTCCCTCGAACTGGGCGTCGTCCTCGTCATTCTCCCCGTCCTGCTCGGCGAACATCAGGAACGCGTCGGCGACGAACTGGAGCAAATAGCCTCGCTCGTCGACGAGGGGGCGATAGCGCCCGCCATCTCCGCGCGCTTCGCGTTCAGCGACGTCATCGACGCGCACGAGACGGCCGAAGAGGACGACCTCCGCGGCAAGGTGCTGCTCGTCAACGACGCGTAGCGCCATCGCCCGCACTCAGTCGCTCTCGCCGTTTTCGGTCTCCGTTTCGCTTTCGTCGCCGCTCTCGCTTCCATCGAGCGAGACGTACGGCAGCGTCGCTCTCTCCTCCGAGGAGTACGACAGCGCCGCCGACTGGTCGACGTCGGCGTCCGTGACGAGGTCCATCACCAGCGGCGCCTGTTCGACGGCGCCGGCCGTCGCACCGCCGAAGACGTAGCCCTCGGCCGTCTCCGCGACCGGTCGGAGCGACCCTCTGTCCTCCGATTGGACCATCGCCACGACTTCCAACTCGGCCGCGTCGACGCCGTCGAAGGCGTCTCGCGGGAGCGTGAGCGTGACCGTCCCCGCCTCGGCGTCGACGCTCTCGGCCGGCGTCACGGCGCTCCCGTCGTCGGACGTCAGGGGCGTCCCGGAGGCGTCGACGACGCTCTTCGTGAAGCCGCTTATCTCCACTCGGTAGTGCCACGGCGCCTCGAACGTCGCGTTCGCGCCGAGGTCGTCGAGGCTGTCCGTCCGCCCGCCGTCGGCGCTCGGGTCGCGGACCCAGAGCACGAACATCTGCGGGGAGAACCCGCGGGAACTCCCGAAGGCGTTGTACAGGTTCTCGACCGCGAAGGTGAACTGGTACGCGTCGGAGGTCCGCGAAACGACGAACGACCGCAGGTCGAACGCCCCGTCCTCGAACGCCTCGTTCGTGGGGTAGACGTACTCGCCGGGGCCGACGTCGTCGCCCGGCGGGTCCGCGAAGGACGCCACCTCGACGGGCGGTTTCACCGTCACCGTCCGCCGCGCGAGCACGTTTCCGTCGGGCGTTCGGACGGCCACGTCGTACGTCCCCGCGTCGTCGATGGTGAACGAAAACGCGTACGACTGCTCGGAGGAGTTCGGCGGGAAGCGGACGTTCGAGGTAGACGCCACCTCGCCGTCGACGACCACCTCGACCGTCGTTCCGCCGACGTAGTCGCCCGCGTTCGACCCGGTGGCGGTGACGAACGTCGACTCGACGAACGTCTCCGGGGCAATGGTGACGTCCACGTCCTGTTCGGGTCGTTCGTACCGCGGGAGGTCGCCGGCCTCGCCGTCCTCCGGCGGTCGCAGTCGGAGCGCGGTTCCCCCGGATTCGACCATCGACGCGAGCACCGTCGCGCTCGGGTCCACGAGGAACTCGTCGACGCGGACGTCGTCTAGATTCGAGTCGTAGGCGGCGTCCGCGGCGTCTGAGTACATCTCCGCGACGTACTTCGGGCCGCGCGGCGCGCCGTTCGAGTTTCCGTTCCCCCTATTCCCCGGTGCGTCCCCGCTCTTGCCGGGCGCATCACCGCTTTCGCCGGGCGCGAGGAAGTCCAGCGGCACGTCCAGCGCGCGTCCGTCGGACCCGGTCATCGCGCCGACGTACCACTCCTCGCCCTTCCGTCGGGCCGTGAGCGTGTACTCGCCTATCTCGGAGTCGAGCACCGTCGTGTCGTCCCATCCGGCGGCGGGTACGTCCTCGACGAACTCGAACTCGGGCACCGTCGGGCCGAGCGTCGGGTCCGCCTCGGGCGTCGGCATCGCCGCCCCGGACTCGGTGACGGCGACGGCGTCGAGGTTGAACCCGCCGGTGTCGTCCTCGCCGAGCGTCACGGAGAGGTCGCTCTCGCCCTCGTCGAACGAGAGCGCCGCCGTCGTCGTCGCCCACTCGTCCCAGTACGCCGTGGGCGGAAGCGTCACCCGCGTCGAGGAGTCGCCGGCGACGACGGTGGCCGTCCGCGGCGTGTCGGCGGCGACGGCGTTCTCCTCAGCGTCGCTGGCGTAGCGGAGGTGCACGTCGTACTCGCCCGCCGCCGGAACGTCTTCGACGGTCCACGAGACGCTCGCTCCCGAGTCGGCCGCGTTGGGGTCGAAGGGGACGTACCGACCGCCCTGCGCGTTCGCCCACCGGGCGGCGCGCGAGAGGCCGTCTCGGTCGCCGAACTCCGCCTGCGCCACGTCGCCGACGTCGCCGGACTGCGTCCGGCGGGCAGCCGAGCTTTGCTCGGCGACGCCGAGCGTCGCGTCCTGCTCCGCGAGGTAGGAACTCGGCAGGTCCGCGACCATCTGCAGACCGCTGAGGTACGTCGGGTACATCGCCAGTTGCTTCGCGCGCGTCGTCTCGATGCCGCCGGACCCCGAGTCCATGTCGAAGATGCCGGGCGTGTACTCGACGGGGCCGCCGAGCATCCGCGTGAACGGGAACGTGACGTGGTGGTCGGGGCTGACGTAGCCGAACGAGTCGTACTCCTGTCCGAGCACCCCCTCGCGGGTCATCACGTTCGGATACGTCCGCCGCTCGCCGGTCGGTTTGATGGGTTCGTGCACCTCCAGCATCTGCCGGTGTTTCGCCGCCTCGCGGTAGACGAGGTGGTGGTGATTCACCAGCGGTTGGCAGTGGTGGTTGTACGTCGTGCCGTCGATGGTGACGCCCGAATCGGCGACGTAGCCCGTCTTTATCGAGCGGATACCCTTCTCCTCGTAGTCGGCGAACGGGTTCGGCGAGTTCTCCAACTGCGACTCGTAGTTGGAGACGTTCCCCGCCGTCTCGTTGTGCGCGGTCATCTCCACCGGCGGGTCGAGGTTCAGGCCGTAGTCGGTCACCGCCTGCCAGTCGAAGTCCGGGTACGAGTCGTCGAAGTCCATCGTGCTCCCCTCGCCGGGGTAGCTATCCCACCCTTCGTTCCACCCCTCCACGAGGACGCTCCGGATGCCGTGCTCGCTTGCGAAGTCCATGTAGCGCTTCATCCGGCCGGTCTGCGCGCCGTGGTTGCCCGTCTCCGGACCCTGATACTCCCAGTCCGCGCGGCCCGTGATCATCAGCCACCAGATGCCGACGAACTTCCCCGGTTCGATCCAGTCGGTGCCTTTCGGGAACAACTCGGGGTCGAACGGTTCGTTCAGGTTGAGGACGAGGTTCGACTCCACGAGTTCGCCCGGCCGGGAGGCGAGTTGCACCGTCCGCCACGGCGTCCGGTGGGGTGCGGAGGCGGTCACCTTCGTCCCGTCGGGGAGTGGTGCGAGGACGGACTCGAACGTCGTTCCGCCGCCGTTGGCGGTCGGTTCGACGGCCATCGCCGCGTAGTCGACGAGGTTCGCCTCGTGGACGCTGAGGTAGAGGTCCTCGGACGCTTTCATCGTCAGCGGCGTGTGCGCCCCGCCGAACGAACTCAGCTCTCCGATGTCGCTCAGCGGCGTCTCCTCGTAGGCGTACTCGTAGCTGTTGAAGTTGTTCTCGATCCACCAGGACGTGTGGTCGTCCGCGAAGGCGAACTCGGTTCGCTCGGCGGCGATGGCGAAGTCGCCGAACCCGCTCTCGGCGGGGAACACGTACCGAAAGCCCACACCGTCGTCGAACGCGCGCAGTTCGAGCGTCAGCGATCGGTTCGGTTCTGCGGTCTCTCGGAGTCCGATTCGGAGTTGCTCGTATCGCTCCGGTATCTCGTCGTACTGGTCCCACACCGGCGTCCACCGCTCGTCGACGCTGGAACGCTCCGTGCCCGTCACCTCGACGCCCTCCCTGAACGGCGCCTGGTCTTCGAACTCGAATCCGAGCGTCGACTCCTCGACGGCCTTCGTCCCCTCGCGCGACACCGAGTAACTCGGGACGCCGTCCGTCACGTCCACGGAAATCTCGACGGACCCGTCGGGCGAGGCGAGCGTCTGGCCGGGTTCGTCGTCCCCCTCCTCCACCTGCGCCGCCGCCGACTCGGAGACGCTCACCGAGAACGCGGAGGCCGCCGCCAGCGACGCGATGCCGCCGACGAACTCGCGTCTGCGCAGGTCTGACGACGAACGATTATTTAATTCATCAAACATCACGAAATCCGTCGGATACGATTGTGAAAAACCTGGTGGCTGTCTGACCGGTTCGGCCGACCGCAGGCGACCGAGAACCGCGCGACGGCTCACGAATCGAAGACAGTCGTCGCGTCCGGCAACTACCCTTAAGCTAGCGAGGCGTCAACGAAGGAGCATGAACGGCGAACAACCGACCAACGGACTGCGAGAACACTTCGAGAACGGGACCGTCGCGCTCGGCGTCCTCGACAACGCCTACAGCCCGACGTTGGTGGAGTTCTACGGCGAACTCGGGGCGGACTTCGTCTGGATCGACTTCGAACACGGCGGCCCCTCCCCCGACCACGGCCCGGCGGTCGAGGACCTGCTCCGGGCGGCCGAGCGGACCGACACCGAACTGCTCGTCCGCCTGTCGGACTCCGACCCCACCTCGGTCCGGAAAGCCCTCGACCTCGGCGCCCGCAACGTGTTCATCCCGCGCGTCGAGGACGCGGAGACGGTCCGCGCGGCGGTACGGTCCTCGCGGTACGAGTACGACGGCGAACCGGGCCACCGCGGACTAGCCGCGCCGCGCGCCCGCCGCTGGGGACTCGCGGACGACTACGTCGGCACCGAGGACCGCGAGACGCTCGTGGGGACGACCATCGAGACGAAGTCCGCCGTCGAGAACATCGAGGAGATTCTGGACTCCCCGGAGTTGGGCTTCGTGTTCGTCGGCCCCCTCGACCTCTCCGTGTCGTACGGCCACCCCGGCGAACTCGACCACCCCGACGTGGAGGAGGCCGTCGAGACGGTCCGTTCGGCCGCCGTCGACGCCGGCGTCCCCCTCGGCGGACTCGGCTTCGGCATGGACGACGTGAACGAGAAAGCCGAGAACGGCTACCAACTCCTCCACCTCGGGAGCACGACCGGCGCCCTCCAGGAGATGGTGAGCGGATGGCTGGACGACTTCGAGGGGGAGTAACCGGCGTCCGGTCGCTCCGCCCCGTCGCGTTCCGGCACCGGCGCGTCGCGGCGGCGTCAGCGGGGGATAAGTAGGTGGACGTGCTTCGGTCGGACGATGAACGGAATCGCCACGCCGGCGCTCGGCCGGACGGTCGCGTGGGTCGCACAGGCCACACAGGTCGGCACGGACGTGAATGTCGATATTGGACCCGCCTCCGGCGTCGTCGGGGGAGCGGTCGGCGCGTTCCTGACGACGCTGGTCGTCGGCGCCATCCTCGTCGCCGTCGCCCCCGGATACGTCGAGCGGACGATGGCGACGGTGCGTGACGAGCCGGTCGAGTCGTTCGCCTACGGGCTGTTCTGTCTGGTGGCGGTCGTGCTGGTCGCGGTGCTTCTCGTCTTCACTCTCGTCGGCATCCTGCTGGCCATCCCGCTCGGGTTGGTCGCCTACGTCGTCTGGGCCGTCGGCGCCGCAATCGCCTTTCTGGCTATCGCCGACCGACTCGTCGGCCGCGAGGACGGCTGGACCAAACCGCTGTTGGTCGCCGCCGGCATCAACGGCGCGCTGGCGCTGACGGGCGTCGGCGGCATCGTCTCGTTCGGCATCGGCGCGGCCGGGTTCGGCGCGGTCCTGCGGGATTGGCTCGGCTGAGTCGGGCGCACAGCCGAGTCGGCTCAGAAACCTCGTTCGGGCGTCGGCCGTCGCGGGCGTCGTCGCCCATCGCCTTCTCGCTGTCGTCGTTACTGTGAGGCTGTAGAGTCGAGACGCGTCAGTGCGCCGTCCACCCGCCGTCGACGGGAATGTTCGCACCCGTGATGAGGACGCCTCGTCGGAGGCGAGAAAGGCCGCGAGCCCCGATATCTCCTCGGGTTGGGCCACCCGGCCGAGGGGCGTCTCTCCGCGGACGAACTCGTAGAACTGGTCCTGTTCGAGGTAGTCATCGGTCATCGGCGTCTCGACGAATCCCGGACAGATGCAGTTAGCCCGGACGTTCGCAGACGCGTAGTCGACAGCTATCTGGCGCGTGAGGTTCACCACGCCGCCTTTCGCCGCCGAGTAGGCGGGCGCGCCGGGGCCGGCGACGAGGCCGTAGATGGAGGCGACGTTGACGATGGAGCCCTCCGTTTCCTTCAGGTGCGGCAGCGCCGCCCGCGACCCGTACATCACTCCGTCGAGGTTGATTCGGACCACCCGCTGCCAGTCCTCGATGGACATCTCTTCGAGGGGGGCGGCGTGGCCGATGCCGGCGTTGTTGACGACGGTGTCGAGGCGGCCGAACTCCTCGACGGTGGCCTCGACCAGCGTCTCCACCTGGTCGTACTCGGAGACGTCGCACTGCACGTACTCGCAGCCGAGTTCCTCGGCCGTCGCCCGCCCCGACTCCTCGGTACGATTGGAGACGACGACGTCCGCGCCGTGCTCCAGATACGTCTCCGCGATAGCCTTTCCGATGCCGGTCGAACCGCCGGTGACGATAGCTACGGTGTCGTCGAGCATAGCGGTCGGAGCATCGCCGCGTCGCGTCAAAAATCAGAGGGTACGGCCGTCGGGGTGCGCGCGCGTCGGCCGTCCCGCGGCGGGGAGTTACCGGCTGATGGCTCCTTTCACCGCCGCGGACGCCGAGAACAGTTTATTGGCCCGGTCCAGCGTGTAGTACGTCTGCACGTCGGGGCCGAACCTGGCCTTGTAGTCGCAGATGCGGGGGATGTTCGCCCCGACGAGGTCGTAGCGCTCGCGCCCGCGGTCCATCGCGTCGCACATGATGTGCCAATCGAGCAGGTCCGTCGCCTGCAGACCGGTGTCGCTCCGCCCGCCGCCCTTCCAGCGGTAGACCGTCGAATTCGAACAGAGCGTTATCATCCCGGTGGCGAACTCGCCGTCGACGCGGTAGGCGTAGGGTCGGACGGCGCCCTCGGGCGTTCGCTCGTACAGGTCGACGACGAACGACTGGTCGACTTTCAGCGGCGCGCCCGTCTCGTCGTGTCGGTCCGCCACCGCGCGGAACGTCTCCCGGAGCGTCTCCTTGCCGCCCACTTCGACCGTGTACTCGCTCTTGTCGGCGTTGCGGACGTTGCTCCGCGCGTCGCGGCTGAACCTCTGTAGCAGATCCTCCCGGTCGGTCGTGAGGTCAACGGCGTACGTGTAGAACGGCGTCGCCTCGAAGTCGTTCCAGCCGAACGGCCTGATGTCGCCGAACTCCGGCGTCGTGCGGACGAATGCCGAGTCGGGGTCGACGTGCTCGTCCACCCACGCCAGACACTCCGTCACGAACTCGCGGCGGTACTGGACACGACGGGGCGAAATACCACTCTATTTTTCTATTTCATTACGAGAATATTTGTACCGAAGTTGTTTTGCCAGTGAGTTGTCGTGTCGACGTCAGAGCGGCGAGAAACTCCGGGCTAACCCCACCGCGCGGGTGCGGAGTCGACCGAACAGGAGGAGGATGGAACCGTACACGACCGCCGCGAGGAGCACCACCCCGAAGAGTCGCGGCAGGGTGTCGGCGGGGAAGACGGCGGTGGCGCTGACGACGGCGGCGTACATCCCGACCGACGCGACGACGCACCACCCGACCTCGCGGTACGGAATTCGGAGGTCCATCAGCGACGAGAGATACTTCGCGCGGAGGAGCAGTCCGACGGTGAAGGAGGCCGTCGTGGCGACGGCCGCGCCCACGAGACCGAACTGGACGACCAGAACGACGTTCAACAGGAGGTTGAGTCCGATGGTCCAGACGGTCGCTCGCGCGACGAGGTTCGGCTTGTCCATTCCGAGCAGACAGCGCCCGACGAGCAGTTGGATCGCCTCGGGTATCTTCCCGGCGACGAGGACGACCAACGCCAACGACGCGACGGTGAACTCCGGACCGAACAGCAGTCCGAGGATGTTCGGCGCGAGGGCGACGACGCCGAAGAACGCCGGGACGACGAGGAGGATGCTGGGCGTGATGGCCGACGAGAGCAGTCGCTCGATGCGGTCCAGTTCCTCTCCGGAGTCCCAAGCGCTCGTCTGCGGGAGGACCGTCGTGCTCACCGACGTGGCGAGGATGGTCGTGATGGTCGACACCTTCCACGCCGTCTCGTAGGCGCCGACGGCCGACTGCGAGAGGAAGTAGCCGATGATCAACACGTCCATCCAGTTGTGCACCTGCAGACCGAGCGAGGGGACGAAGTTGTACTTCGCGAACCCGAGCAGCGACCGCAGGCGGTCGAGCGACGGCCGGGTGAACGAAGTGTCTATCTTCGCGGCGATCCAGACGAGGCCGACGACGGACCCGAAGATGGTACCGTAGACGAGGCTCTCGACGCCGAACCCGAGGGCGAGGAGGGCCGCCCCGACGGCGACCCATCCCACCCGGTCGACCAGCATCGGGCCGGCTATCTCGCCGACCCGGAGTTCCCCCTTGAGCGTGGTGTTGAGGAGGCGCTTGCACTGCTTGGCGCAGACGGCCACCGCAAGCAGCGCCGCGACCTCTATGCCGACGTAGCGGTCGATCGTAGCGGAGAACAGGAGGATGCCGCAGACGACGGCGCCGACGGTGACCGCGTAGAAGGCGACCGCGGTCGAGAACGTCTCCTCGCGGTCGGACGCACCGCTCAGTTGCTTCTCGACGCCGGTCCCGACGCCGAGGTCGGTCCCGACGATAGAGACGGTGAGGAGCGCCTGAAAGAGGAAGAAGGCGCCGAGCAGTTCGGGGCCGAGAACGCGGGCGAAGTAGACGTGACCGACGAATCCCGCCGCGGTCGTTCCGATGGAGGCGAAGAAGACGACGGTGCTGGAGCGCGAGACGTCCATGAAACTCAGTCGTCCGTCCCTCCGATGAGTCGCCGGGCGTGCGCCTCGTCGGTCGGGCGGCGGAGCGGCAGGCAGACGACCGACCGCGAGAGTCGGTTCGCGGTCGGGAAGGCCGCGTCGTCGGCTACCGCCTCGGGGAGTCCGGGCCACCGAAACGCATCGTCCACCCGGGAGACGAGCCGTTCGGCCCGTCTCCCGCCGGCGTCGACCACGACCGGGAAAACCCACGGACAGGCGCCGGACGGGAGGTCCTCGAAGACAGGCGCGACGCCCTCGCAGTCGGTCGCGGCCGACGCCCAGACGCGGTACGCCTCCCGGCGGTCGCGACGCACCGCCTCGGGGTCCGTCCGCCGCAGTTCCCGCCGGGTCGCCCACGACATCTCGCCGCGCCACGCGACGCCGTCCGTCCGAGAGCTGCCGGGAGAGCGTCGCGAACCAGGGTCCGAGTCGTCGCCGTTCGATAGCAGCAGTGACAGACCGACGCGAAGCGCCTCCTTTCCGGAGGCGTGGTAGCTCGCCGTTCTGGGTTGTACGCGCACGAACTCGTGGACGCTGTGGGCGCGACGCCGAGCGGAGGGCGGCGCTCGTCTCGCTCCTCTCATCGCTAGCCGGCAGGCGACCCCGGCGGATAGTTACGGGCGACTTACCGCTCGCTCAGTCGTCGCCGTCGGGCGCTTCCGGCCGTCGTCTGCGGTTCCCGACCCCGAGAGCGAACCCGAATCGGTCCGGAGGGCGGCGAAAGAGACGGGAGGGAGGCGACGCCGCTGGACAAAAACGAACGAACCGGCGAAAGAAAGGTAGAATTACCGAACTATTATCGCGCTACGGCGCCATTAAATAGTAGAAATCTAACTATTTCGCCGAGAAGAGTGGGAGATGAAGCGGTCGGCCCCCGTGGGGCGCCGCGCGGTTTCGCGTCGAGTTCAGCGGGAAGGGCGACCGATCAGTCCGACGTCGACGTTGACGTCGATTTCGGGTCCGAATCCGAGTTCGGGTCTGCCGTTCGCACGTCGACCGTACGGGACTCCCGGCCGGCGAGGAGTCGGTCGGCCCACTCGGCGTCGAGGAAGACCGTTCCCTCGCGGACCTCCGCGGAGAGCGACGCGACGGCGTCGACCCGTTCGGCGCCGTCGAGAACGACTCGGCCGTCGTCGCGGATGCCGCGCGCCGCGGCGTCGTCGGGATGGACGAGGAGTTCGGGCGCGTCGCCGTCGTCCGGTCCGGAACGACCCTCGTTGAGTCGCGTTCGCGTGAGCACGACGAGACCGGAGGGCGAGTCGCCGACGTCTGTCTCTCCCCCTTCGGCGTCGTCCGTCTCGCGTATCGGAAGCAGCGGCGCGCGTTTCTCGCCGTTCATGAATCGGTCCCGGTGGAGCACGCCGACCCCCTCGGTCGCTCCCTCCGGGAACGGCCAGCGCTGGCTGCCCGATTCGAGGCCCGCGTAGGACATGCCGGCGTACAGCGGGTTCACGCGCGTCAACTCCTTGAAGACCCCCTCGGGCGTCTCGGCCGCGAACGTGGTCCCGGTCAGCCGTTGGCCGAGTTCGCGCACGACGTCGATGTCGCGCCGGGCCGAGTCGGGGGGCGAGGCCGCCGCGCGCATCCGCTGGACCTGTCGGTCGAGGTTGGTCACCGTGCCGCCCTTCTCGGCCCACGCGCTCCCCGGCAGGACGACGTCGGCGTGTTCGACCGTCTCGCTCGGCGCGATGTCCTGCACGACGAGGAAGTCGAGCGTTTCGAACTTGCGCGCGACGAACTGCGTCTCCATCCGCGTCACCGCCGGATTCTCGCCGAGGACGTACGCGCCGCGCACGTCGTCGCCGAAGGCGCGAACGGCTTCGAGTTCCGACAGACCGGGGTCGGTCGGCGGGTCGGCGCCCCACTCGGCGGCGACGCGTTCGCGCGCCTCGGAGTCGTCCACGGGGTCGAACCCGGGAAGCGTCGTCGGGCGGGCGCCGACGTCGTTGGCGCCCTGTTCGTTGTTGAGGCCGCGGAGGACGTTCATCCCGGCGCCGCGACGGCCGACGTTCCCGGTGAGGAGCAGGAGGTTCAGGAGGGCGTCCACCGTCTCCGTGCCGCGGTGGTCGGGCGCCTCCGCGCCCGTGCCGACGATGACCGCGGTGCCGTCCGCGTCGCCGATAGCGCGAGCCACCCGGCGTATCTTCTCTCGGTCCACGCCCGTCCGTTCGGCGCCGGCGTCGGCGTCGAACGCCTCGAAGGAGTCGACGAACGCCTCGAAGCCGGTCGTTCGCGCTTCGACGAACTCGCGGTCGACGGCGTCGAGTTCGAGCAGTTCCGCGACGAGGAGGTTCACGAGAAGCGCGTCGGTGCCGGGTCGAGCCGCGAGGTGGACGTCCGCCGCGCGCGTCGTCCGGTTCGCGCGCGGGTCGACGTGGACCAGCGTCGCGCCGTCGTTGACGGCGGGGCGAACGTAGCTGTCGAACGCGATTGGCTGTTGAGCCGCCGGGTTCGACCCGACGACGAGGAACGCGTCGGCCTCCGAGATGTCCTCCAGCGTGTTCGTCATCGCGCCGCACCCGAAGCGGCGCGTCGTCGCCGTCACGGCCGAGCGGTGACAGATGCGCGCGCGGTTGTCGACGTTGTTCGTTCCCAGCATCCGCGCCAGCTTTCCGAACAAGTAGTTCTCCTCGTTCGTACAGCGCGGCGCGCCGAGGAAGGCCAGCGAATCCGGGCCGTGCGCGTCGACGAGGCCGCCGAGTTCTCGCTCGACGCGGCCAAGCGCCTCCTCCCACGAGGCCGGGACGAGTTCGCCGTCCTCCCGGACCAGCGGCGTCGTCAGTCGGTTCTCGTCGAGGCCGTCGAACGCCTCGATACCCTTCGGACAGAGGCGCCCCTCGGGGTTGACGGGCGCGCCTTCGCGGCCGACGGCGCCGCCGGTCCGGTCGCTGTAGCGGAGGCCGCACCCGACCGAGCAGGACGGACAGACGGTGTCGACGGGGGCGTACCGCCGGGAGTCGTCCCCGTCTCCGTCCGTGTCCGGCGGGACGTCGGCCTCGGCGTCGGACTCGCGTTCGGACGCCGGTTCGCGCTGCCGACTCATTCGAATCGCGTCACTCCTCCTTCGGCGACTTCTTCGGGATGTCCCCGGTGAGGAAGTTGTAGACGACGCCCAGACCGGAGACGACGAAGACCAACAGCAGGTTCAGCGTCGCGTTCGGAACGATGGTCTTCGTCCGGTAGATGCCGCTCCCGCACGAGGGACACTTCGCGTTCCCCGCGTCGAACCGCGTGTCACAGACGGTGCAGTCGTGTACGTCGTGTTCGTCGTCGCTCTCGACCCCGACGGGGCCGTTCGCGAGTCCGAAGAGCTTCTTGAACTGGTGGGTTCGTTTCATCGTTCGGTGTTCAGTCCCCGTCCGAGGGCTTCTCGACGCTCGAGTGCTCCGCCTCGACGTGGTCGCGCATCTCCTCCTCCGAGTCGAACGACTCGTGGCAGAACTGACACTCGTGGTCCTGCGCGGTGGGGTTGTCCGGGTCCTCTTCGGGCGTCTCTTTCTCGTTGTAGTCGTCTGTCATAGCTGTGTTTGGGTCTGGTTCAGTCGTCGGCGCTCTCGGGGCTCGACGTGTTCGCGTCGTCGTCGACGGCCGTGGGGCGGTCCCGCGGCACCACCTTCACGTCGGTCACCTTGAACTCCGGCACGTGCGCCTGCTCGTCGAGGTGGCTCTCGTCCGTCAGTTCGTTTACGACGTCGCTGCCGTCGCCGAGGACGTGCATCGGTACGAACACCACGTCCGGCCCGATGCGGTCGGTCACCTGCGCCATCGCCTCTATCTCGCCCTTGCGCGAGGTGATGCGGACCGGGTCCTCGTCCGCGATGCCGAGCGACTCGGCCGTCTCGGGGTTGATTTCGACGAACAACTCGTCCGTGTACGAGCGGATACCCTCCTCGCGGTTGGTCATCGTCCCCGTGTGGTACTGGTAGAGGACGCGCCCCGTCGTCAGTTTGATCGGGTAGTCGCCGTCGTCCATGTCACGCTCGGCGGGACCGGTGATGTCCGTGGGGAACATGTGCGCCTTCCCGTCGGCCGTGTTGAACTGCTCTTTGTAGAGATGCGGCGTTCCGGGGTGGTCCTCGTCCCAGACGGGCCACTGGAGTTCCTCGCCGTTCTCGAGACGCTCGTGCGTGACGCCGCCGTAGATGGGCGTGAGGTCGTTTATCTCGTCCATGATGTCGCTGGGCGAGTCGTAGTCCCACTCGAACCCGAAGCGCTCGGCGAGTTCCTGGGTGATGAGCCAGTCCGCCTTGGCTTCGCCCGGCGGGTCGACGGCGCGCTTGACGAGTTGGACGTGCCGGGTCGAACTCGTGTACGTCCCGTTCGTCTCGACGTGGCCCGTCGCCGGCAGGACCACGTCGGCGTACTCCGCCGTCTCCGTCAGGAAGATGTCCTGAACGGCGAGGAAATCGAGGCCTTCGAGGACCTCGTCGGCGTGTTGGACGTTCGGTTCGGAGATGACCGGGTTCTCGCCCTCGACGAACATCGACTTGATGTTGCCGCGGTCGGCGGCGAGGAACTGTTCGGTGATGGTCAGACCCACCTCGTCCGGCAGGTCGTCGACGCCGTAGTAGTCCTCGAACTTCTCGCGGACGTCGTCGTGGGTCACCTTCTGGTAGCCCGGGAAGTTGCCCGGGACGGGACCCATGTCGCCGCCGCCGCCCTGCACGTTGTTCTGCCCGCGGAACGGCGCCAGCCCCGACTTCTCGGTGCCGACGTGGCCCGTCACTAAGGCGAGGTTCGCCATCGAGATGATGTTTTCCGTTCCGTGGCTGTGCTCGGTCAGCCCGAGCGTCCAGCAGAACGTACAGCTATCGGCCGTGGCGATGGCCTCGGCGGCGTTCTTCAGTTTCTCCGGCGGGACGCCCGTGTGCTCTTCGACGAACTCGGGGGTGAACTTCTCGACGCCCTCCTTCACCTCCTCGAAGCCGACGGTCCGGTTCTCGATGAACTCGTCGTCCTGCAGGTCCTCTTCGAGGATGTGCCGGGTCAGCCCGTTGATCCAGACCGTGTCGTAGCCGGGTTGGACGCGGGCGTACTGCGTCGCGTACTCGGCTATCTGCACCTTCCGGGGGTCGAAGACGTACGCCTCGGCGCCCTCTTTGAGATTCTGCTTGATGTCCGTCCCCAGCACGGGGTGGGCCTCGGTCGTGTTCGACCCCGTGATGAGATAGCAGTCGGTGTTGCTCAGTGCCTCGGTGCCGACCGACCCGGCGCCGTACCCGACCGTCTGCGAGAGGCCCGCGACGGTCGGCGAGTGACAGAGGCGGTTGCAGTTGTCGATGTTGTTGGTCTTGAGGACCTGCCGGGACAGCTTCTGCATCAGGTAGTTCGCCTCGTTCGACGTCTTCGAGGAGGAGACGAGTCCGAGGGCGTCGGCTCCGTACTCGTCTTTCGTCTCCTGCAGTTCCTCGGCGACGCGGTCCAGCGCCTCGTCCCACGACGCTTCGCGGAACTCTCCGTCCTCCTTGATGAGCGGCGTCGTCAGGCGGTCCTCGTCGTCGGCGTAGCCGTAGCCGAACTTGCCCTTCACGCACGTCGAGATGCCGTTGATGGGGGCCTTCTCGGCGTTCGGCCGGATACCCAACACCTCGTCGTCCTTCGAGAGCACGTCGAACCGACAGCCGACGGCGCAGTAGCCGCAGGTGGTGTCGGTGACGTCGACGTCGTTGAGCCGGTAGTCGCTGATAGCGTCGGCCATGTCGAAGAGGCGCCCCTCCGACATCGTGTTCGCCGCGAACGACTCGGCGAGGTGCTCGGCCGGCGCGAACGGGCCGCCGTGCCCCTCGTCCGACCCGTGGCTCGTCGTCGTCTCGCCTCGCTCCTGGGCGGACTGTGCCATCTCCTTCGCCTGGGCCATGTAGCCCGCGACGCCGGATTTCTCCTCGGAGTTCGTCTCGTCCGGGTGCTGGTCGCTCATTCGTTCTCACTCATGTTCGGTCGCTCGTCCTTCTTCATGGGCGTCATCTGACGGGGCTGGTGCTCGTAGTCCTCGCCGATGACCTTCCCGATGCTGTTCTTCTGGTTGAAGCCCGGAAGCGGGATGGTCGCCATGTCGGTCAGGCCCTGTTCGACGAGCGCCCCCGTCGGGCACACCGTCGCGCAGTGACCGCAGGAGACGCACGTCGAGTCCATCATCGTGTCCGCGCCGTTCTGGAACGCGATGCGCGTGTCCGGACCGCTCCCCTCGATGCGGAGGACGCCCTCCACCTGCACGTCGTTGCAGGCCTCGACGCAGCGGTTGCAGAGGATGCACTTGTTGCGGTCGATCTGGATGAACGGCGACGAGTCGTCGATGGGTTCGTACGCGTCCCGGTCGTCGAAGACGCCGTAGCGCGGGTCCTCGACGTCCTCCTCGATTGAGGCGTCCTGTAGTTCACAACGACCGTTCTGCCCGCAGGTCGTACACCGCAGGTTGTGGTCGCCGAGGATGAGGTCGAGGTTCACGCTGCGCGCCTCCTCGGCCTCCTCGGTGCTCGTGTGGACGGTGAGTCCGTCCTCGGCCGGGAAACTGCACGAGGGCACCATCCCGTGCTCGTCGGTGTCGACCATGCAGGTCCGACACTCGCTGCGCGGACCGATTCGGTCGGCGTCCTCGTTGTCCTCGTCGTAGTTGCAGAGGGCCGGAACGGAGCTATCGGGCTCTATCTCGTCGATAGCGTCGTAGATGGTCGCCCCCTCGGGCAGCGTGACCGTCTGCCCGTCGACGGTAATCCGCGTCTCTTCGGTCCCTCGGGTCCCCACCGTGGGGTCGTTCGCCGTGCCGGTCTCGAAGTCGTCGGACACCGCGGTGCCCGGTTGCGGGTCCGCGACGTTCGGCACGGACGGGAGTGGTTCGGTCTCGGTACTGCTTGTTTGGCTCGCGGATTGCTCCGTACTCATGTTCTGTATCGGGTTCCGTGGTTCGGTTCGCCGTCCGCGCTAGTTCTCGGGATGCGGCGCGGTTCGCGCGAGTCCGCGCGCCCGTCCGACCGGGACGCGCGTGCGTCGGGTTATCGTACGTCCACCCCGACGCCGGCCCCGGTCCGGCACGAAAGACTCCGCCTCGGCGTTCGTCTCGTGGCCCGGCGGACGGCGCCCGACCGCCAGTCGAGAGCCGCGCCACGCCATCGGTTAATATTCTCGTCTATCAGCGCAAAAAAATTTGGGCCGGTGCAAACAAAGTCCCAGGTTCTCGTGCAGTCGGGTGACGGATATCGGCCGGGCGCACCCGGTCACCGCCGTACATAGGAGACGGTGGGGCGGTCGGCCGTCCAGAGACTACCACGGCGGATAAAACGTATCGACGAACTCAGGTCGTCGCGAACGCCGGCGTCCATCTCGACCCTCGCCGACGAATCGGGGAGTAGACAAGACTGGCCGTCGAATACCCTTCTCAAATTCGATATAAGTAGTTGTATAATAGAACTCGCCGCGTCGCGAGTTTGACGCGACGACCGATGACTGAAGGAGACTTCCGGAGTTCGATATGAAGTGAGAGTCAGAACGTCTGAGAACACGGTTACGCTCTCATTACACGGTGTTAGAGTCCCGAGCGACGTGCTGACACGTGGAGTATGTCTGACTCTTTTCGTAGTTCGGCGTACTGAACGTTTATACGCCGTTTTCACCCGAATTGGAGCCGTTGAGTGTACATTCACGGAACTGAGTTCGAGAGGTTCAAAGTCGGAGCCAACTCGATCTGAATAGAGATACCACGGGAAAGGAGAAGTAATACAATAGAAGGGCCCATTTACCGGTAATAGCTGTCTAGAGCAGAAGTATAAGATAGAAAGGCAAGACATTTAGATATGTACGTGTAGATAAAAGTTGAGAACGGAATTAGTAACTCGTTCGGCTGGCTATACCCCCGTCGGCAGGGTTGTACAATTACTTCTATATCCCCGAGCGGTCTGATGACAGATTACGCTAGCAATTCTGTAATAGAGAACAGCATCTCACTCGCGCGAACCCGCTGGGTGTGCCGAGCGAGCGAAGGGGGCCACAGGGAAGCCGAGACGAGACGGCCTGCGAGTCGAATAGGAGAGTTTCCATTACATCACTAAATTCGTAATGTCCATAGCCACGTATCGGCGGTTGGGACGACCGTTGCGATTTGTTTCGTATTTCAGAACGTCGAGGTGAGAACGTGTAGCGTCCAGATAGCGGTCACAAAGAGACTATCAAAATGTCCCCCCAATAGATATCGTCCGAGAATCCCCCTATGTGGTGATTTCTCCCCGTGTCGAATTCTTCTATAGAGAACAGATTCGGAGATAATATGGACGCGACCGCGTCCGAATCGTTAAGGTATGGGGTCGTGACGCAAAAAGTGATGCAAACAGGTTCGACTAGCGGAGACGGCGACGCGTCGACGGAGCGTCGGGTGGCAGAACTGCTCGATCGGATGACACTCGAAGAGAAAGCGGCGCAGTTGGGGTCGGTGAACGCCGAGGCTATCCTCAACGACGACGGAACTCTCGACCGGAACGCCGTCGAGAAGCATCTCTCGGAGGGTATCGGGCATCTCACGCGACTCGGCGGCGAGGGAAGCCTCCCACCCGCCGAGGCGGCCGAGCGGACGAACGAACTTCAGACGTACCTCCGCGAGGAGACGCGACTCGGAATTCCGGCGATACCCCACGAGGAGTGTTTGAGCGGGTACATGGGGCCGGAGGGAACGGCGTTCCCGCAGATGCTCGGGATGGCGAGCACGTGGTCGCCCGACCTCCTCAAAGAAGTCACGGGGACGATTCGGACCCAGTTGGAGGCCATCGGCACGAAGCACGCGCTGTCGCCGGTGCTCGACATCGCGCGCGACCACCGGTGGGGCCGCGTCGAGGAGACGTTCGGCGAGGACCCGTACCTCGTCGCGGCGATGGCGTGCGGGTACGTGAACGGCCTGCAAGGGGACGGAGACGGTATCACGGCGACGTTGAAACACTTCGCCGGTCACGGGGCCGGCGAGGGCGGGAAGAATCGTAGTTCGGTCAACGTGGGTCGGCGCGAACTCCGCGAGACGCACCTGTTCCCCTTCGAGGCGGCGATTCGGACGGCGGGCGCGAAGTCCGTCATGAACGCCTACCACGACATCGATGGCGTCCCCTGCGCCAGCGACGAGTGGTTGCTGACGGACGTACTCCGGGGCGAGTGGGGCTTCGACGGCACCGTCGTCTCCGACTACTACAGCGTCGAGTTCCTGCGGAGCGAACACGGCGTCGCCGCCGACGAACGCGAAGCGGGTGTGATGGCCGTCGAGGCCGGCATCGACGTGGAACTCCCGTATACGGACTGCTACGGCGAGCACCTCGCGGAGGCGGTCGAGGAGGGGGAACTCTCCGAGGCGACGCTCGACGCGGCGGTCCGACGAGTCCTCCGCGCGAAGGTCGAGCACGGACTCCTCGACGACTCGACGGTCGACGCAGACGCCGCTGCCGACCCGTTCGGCACCGACGAGGCCGAGGAACTAACCACCCGCGCGGCCCGCGAATCGATGACGCTCCTGAAGAACGAGGACGACCTGCTCCCCATCGCCGGCGGGGAGACGGATTCGGTGGCCGTCGTCGGTCCGAAGGCGGACGACGCCCAGGAACTCATGGGCGACTACGCCTACCCCGCCCACTACCCCGAGGAGGAGGTCGAACTCGACGCGACGACCCCGCTCGATGCGCTCCGAGCGCGCGGCGACGAACACGGGTTCGACGTGCTGCACGAACAGGGCTGTACGACGACCGGACCCGAGACGGACGGCTTCGACGCGGCCGCCGACGCGGCCGAATCGGCGGACGTGGCGCTCGCGTTCGTCGGCGCGCGGTCGGCGGTCGACTTCTCCGACTCCGACAAGGAGCGCGTCAACATGCCGAGCGTCGCCACCAGCGGCGAGGGCTGTGACGTGGTCGACCTCGGCATCCCCGGCGTCCAGCAGGGACTCGTCGAGCGACTCCACGAGACGGGCACGCCCCTCGTCGTCGTCGTCGCCAGCGGGAAGCCCCACGCCATCGAGTGGATAGCCGAGGAGGTGCCGGCCGTACTCCAAGCGTGGCTCCCCGGCGAACGCGGCGGCGAGGGAATCGCTTCCGTCCTGTTCGGCGAGCACAACCCCGGCGGCCGCCTCCCCGTCTCGATTCCGCGAACCGTCGGTCAGCTTCCGGTCCACTACAGCAGGAAGCCGAACACGGCGAACGAGGAGTACGTCTACACCGAGAGCGCCCCGCTCTACCCGTTCGGTCACGGGCTGAGCTACACGGAGTTCGAGTACGGCGACCTCTCGCTGTCGAGCGACGAACTCGCCCCCGCGGGTACCGTCACGGCCGAGGTCACCGTCGCGAACGCGGGCGACCGCTCCGGACGCGAGGTAGTCCAACTGTACGCTCGCGCGGAGAACCCGGACCAAGCGCGTCCGGTGCAGGAACTGGTCGGATTCGAGCGCGTCTCGCTCGACTCCGGCGAGTCCGCGCGCGTCGCTTTCGAGGTGGACGCGACCCAACTGGCCTACCACGACCGCGACTTCGACCTCGCGGTCGAGGAGGGACCCTACGAGTTCCGCGTCGGTCGCTCCGCCGCCGACGTCGTCTCCGCGGCGTCGTTCGAGGTGACCGGAACGAAGGAGGTGCCGCAGAACGGCCGGGCGTACTTCGCCGGGACGACCGTCTCGGACGCCGAGTAGGTCGTCGGGTCGGCGAGTCGCCGGCCGCTCCGTTCGTCGCTGCGCTTCTCTTCTCCGCGCGTCCGCCGCCGTCCGCGCTCGAATCGACCGCTCAGACGACGACGGTGTCGTTGACGAGGCGACCGATGTGGTCGATGTCGATGGAGACGCGGTCGCCCTCGTGGAGCGTGAACGACTCCGGCGGGACGAGCGCCGTGCCCGTGAGCAGCACGAGCGTCTCCGGGAGATTGTTGTGCCGCCGAAGGTACTCGACCAACTTCTCGCAGGTCGTCGCCATCTCGCTGGTCGAGGTGGAGTCCTCGTAGACGACCTCCTCGTCGCGTTCGATGGTCAGCGACATCTCCAAGTCGTGGGGGTCCTCGACGACCGACTCGGTAGCGACGCAGGGTCCGAGCGAGCAGCAGCGGTCGTACACCTTGGCCTGCGGGAGGTAGAGGGGGTTCTCACCCTCGATGGAGCGACTGGAGACGTCGTTGCCGATGGTGTAGCCGACGACCTCCTCCCGGTGGAGGACGACGCCGAGTTCCGGTTCGGGGACGTCCCACTCGGAGTCGCCGCGGATGCCGACGGCGTCGTGCGGGCCGACCGTCCGCGAGGGCGTCGCCTTCAGGAACAGTTCCGGGCGCTCGCTGTCGTAGACGTCGATGTACACCTCGGGCTTGCCGCTCTCGGCCTCGCGAGCCTGCTCGCTGATGCTGTAGGTGACGCCCGCGGCCCACACCTCTTCCGCCGAGACCGGCAAGAGCGCGTTCCCCTCGACGTCGTCGAGGTCGCGCCGAACGGCGTCCGGGATTCGGTCGCGAGCGATGTCGTCGATCGACCGATCGCTGGCGTTCGCCGCGCGGGCCAGTGCGGTGAACGAGCCGAGGTCGTCCGACGCCGTCGACAGGTCGTAGGCGTCCCCCTCGTCGTCGACGACGACGAGCGAGTCGGAATCCGACCGCGACTCTCCACCGGGGAGTCGGTAATATCGCATACCCATTGATGATGAGGTTCCGTTAAAAACGTATCGGGGATCGGGTGCGCTACGAGAGCGGCACGAACGTCGAGAGCAGGAGGACGGAGACGATGCCGGTGAACGAGAGCACCGTCGTCAGCGCGGTCCACGTCTTCAACGTCTCCGCCTGCGTGAGTCCGCCGACCTCTTTCATCAGCCAGAAGCCCGAGTCGTTGTACCACGAGCAGATGATGCCGCCCGAGCCGATGGCCATGACGAGGTACGCCGGGTGGACGTTCAGTTGACTCGCGAGGGGAGCCATGATGCCGGCGGTGGTGAGCATCGCGGCCGTCGCGGAGCCCTGCGCGATGCGAACGATGGCGGCGATGAGCCACGCGGTGACGAGCAGCCCGATGCCGATACCCTGGAGGCTGCCAGCGATGTAGGAGCCGATTCCGGAGGCGGCCAACAGCGCGCCGAAGGCGCCGCCCATCGCCGTGATGGCGGCGATGTTACCCCCGCTCTTCAGCGCCTCGGTGAGTTCGTCTTCCCACTGCGAACGCGTCAAGTCGGACCATCGCAGGTACGTCAGCGCCGCCGCGATGGCCGCGATGGTCAGCGCGACGTTCTTGTCCCCGATGAACGCGACGACGGGTTTGACCGTCGAGAGCATCGGATAGAGCGATTCGAGCGTGTCGACGACGGTGAGCGAACTGACGAGCGTGATGGCGAGGAGGATAGGAAGCGCCGCCTCCAACGTGCCGGGGATGTTCTCCGCGGAGCGGTTCGCGCGCTCCATCAACTCCTCGGTCGAGGTACCCATCGCGTCGCGGAGGGGAATCTCGACGCGGCGGTTGATCCAGTGACCGAACACGAGTCCCGACACCGTCGCTGACGGGAGGGCGACGGCGACGCCGACGAGCATGGTCATGCCGAGGTTGACGCCGATTTCGCTGGCGACGGCCAGCGGACCGGGCGTCGGCGGGATGAACACGTGCGCCGCGGACCCGCCGGCGCCGACGGCGACGAGGTACAGCGCGTAGTTCTTCCCGCGACGCGCGCGCATCGAACGAGCCAGCGGTGCGAGAAGGAAGAGGACGCTGTCGAAGAAGACGGGAATCGCGAGGACGGTACTGCTCCCCCAGAGGGCGTACTCGCTTCGGTCCTCGCCGAGGGCCGACTGGAAGCCGCGCACGATGCGCTGTGCGGACCCCGCCTCCAGCATCGCTTTCCCGATGATAGCCGCCATCAGGATGGGGATGCCGATACCGGCCATCCCGTTTCCGAACGCCGTCGCCGTCCGGGTGGCTGCGTCCGCCAACGCGAAGTCGGCGACGAACACCGAGTTGACGAGACCGACCGAGAGCGCCGCGAGCGTCAACCCGACGAACGCCGGGAGGTCCCAGACGACCAAGAACAGTACCACGAAGACAAGACCCACGACGAACGTGAGCAAGGGGCTGTGCGCAAATTCGACTACCATAGCACGGATTGCCGCTTCCGTAGCGCGTCGCAAAATAGTTTCTATTCGACTAGTATCATCATCTTCGAGCAGGGTGTCGCGGAGACGTTCCCTACTCGTCCCGCAGCACCGAGACGTCGAAGACGGGCTTGCACGTCCCGCCCGAGAGGAACGTCTCGAACGCCTCGTCGGCGTCGAGCAGGCTGAAACGGTCGTCGAGGAACGTCGCGTGGTCCACGTCGCCCGACTCGATGAGCCGGAAGGAGTTCTCGAAGTCCTCGTACATCGACGCGTAGGAGCACTGGAGGTCTATCTCCGACCGGACGAGCGGCGAGTACGGCATCGTCGTCTCGCCGGTCTGTCCGATGAGTACGATCTGTCCGCCCTTCCGGACCTGTTCGACGGCCATCGTGAGTCCGGACGGATGACCGGTCGTGTCGAACACCACGTCGTAGCCGATGCCGTCGGTCAGGTCCTCGCGGCGGGCCGCCATGTCGTCCGCCTCGACGTTGAGCGTCCGAAATCCGAGTTCCTCGGCCAGCGGTAGTCGATACTCGGTGTCCTGTCCGACGCCCGCGACGACCACCTCGCCGCCCTGCGCGTCGGCGATCTGGGCGGTCAGTTGACCGATGGGGCCCGGACCGGCGACCAGCACTCTGTCTCCGGCGCCGACGCGCGAGTTCTGTATGACCGCGCGCGCGCCGATGCTCGTCGGTTCGACCAGCGCCGCGTGCTTCGGGTCGACGCCGTCGGGCACGGGGTGAAGCGCCGTCTCGGGCGCCGTGACGTAGCCCGCGTACGCGCCGTCGTGGTCGACGCCCGTTATCACGGCGTTCTGACAGACGTTCTCCTCGCCGATTTCGCACTGGTAGCAGTCGCCGCAGCCCCGAATTGGCCGCTCGACGACGCGGTCGCCGACCGCGAACTTCGTGACGGCGTCGCCCGTTTCGACGACGCGACCGGTGTACTCGTGGCCGATGATCGTCGGGAGGTTCATCCGCTCGAACGCCGACTCGAACTCGTAGATGCCGGCGTCGCTCCCGCAGAGTCCTGCGTAGTCGACTTCGATCAGCGCCTCGTCCGCCGCGGGCGTCGGTCGGTTGACGTCGACGAGTTCCATCGAGCCGTGACCGCGGCTGGTCTTGGTGAGTCCTCGCATGTATCCGACTCCCGTCGGGAGCGTTATCAGCGTGTCGGTCAGCGGAGCGGTCGCCCGTTCGGGAGCGGCGAGCGACCACAGGGATAAAGACAGATGCGGTTGTCGACCGAGGTATGGATTCGTACGAGCACACGCCGGTCACCGTCGAGGACAAGCGCGCCGTCGTCGTCGGCGGGACCAGCGGCATCGGTGAGGCCATCGCGCTCGGGTTCGCGAGCGAGGGCGCCGACGTGGTGGCGACGAGTCGAAGCGAAGAGAAAGTGGAGTCGACCGCGGAGGCGATTCGGGACCGCGGGGCCGACACGGTGAGCGTGACCTGCGACGTGACGGACGCCGAGTCGCTCGAACGCGTCCGCGACCGAGCGGTCGAGGAACTCGGCGGCGTGGACATCGTCGTCGCCTCGCAGGGCGCCATCTCCCGGGAGTCGGTTCGGGACATCTCGGAGGAGGATTGGGACTTCGTGACCGACGTGGCTCTCGACGGCGTCCGCCGGGTCACACAGGCGTTCGCACCGGCGCTCGAAGAGAGCGAGTCGGGAGCCATCGTCAACATCTCCTCGCTGGCGGCCACGCTCTCGATGTCGAACCTCCCCGCCTACTCCGCCGCGAAGGGCGGCGTCGAGGCGTTCACCCGCGCGTCCGCGAAGGAACTCTCTCCCGAAGTGCGCGTGAACGCCATCGCGCCGGGATTCGTCATCACGCCACAGAACGAGGACACGTACGCCGAGGGGACGGAGAAGCGGACGCGCATCGACGAGCGCACGCCCCTCGGACGAGTCGCCGACCGCGAGGAAATCGTCGGCGCGGCCGTCTACCTCGCCAGCGACGCCGCCTCTTACGTCACCGGCGAAGTCGCCACCGTCGACGGCGGCTTCGGCGACAGCGCGTTCTGAGCGACGAGGTGCAAAAAAGGCGGCTGCGGCCGTCGAATCGGATTTATTCTTCGTCGGACTGCACGACGAAGCTACGCTTCGTCGAACAGCGTCTCGCCCTCGACCATGTGCTCGCCGACGGCGTCGAGGTCGAGCGTCAGGCCGAGACCCGGCTTCTCGGGAATCTCCATGCGGCCGTCCTCGATGAGGTTGTCTTCCTCGACGAGGTCCTCCCACCAGCCGAGTTCGTAGGAGTGGTACTCGACGGCCAGCGAGTTCGGGATGGCCGCGCCGACCTGCGCCGAGGCCATCGTCCCGATGGGCGAGGAGACGTTGTGCATCGCCACGGGGATGTAGTACATATCGGCGAGGTCGGCTATCTTCCGCGTCTCGCGCATGCCGCCGACGCGCGGGAGGTCGGGCGCGATGATGTCGACCGCCTGCGGTTGCAGCAGGGAGAGTTGGCCGAACTTCCGGTAGACGTTCTCCCCGACGGCGATGGGCGTCGTCGTGGAGTCTGTCACCTTCTTCTGGACCTCGTGGTTTTCCGGCGGCACGGGGTCTTCGAGCCACCAGACGTCGTACGGTTCGAGTTCGCGGGCGAGGCGCTTTGCCGACCCACCGGTGAACGACCAGTGGCAGTCGAAGGCGACGTCCGCGCGGTCGCCGACGGCCTCGGTGACGGCCTCGACGATTTCGACCTTGTGGTCGATTTCGGGGTTGCGCAGGTGGCGGTTCGCGCGGTCCTTCTCGTGACCCGAGGGCACGTCGAGGTCGAACTTGATGGCGTCGTAACCGAGGTCCTCGACGACGCGCACTCCCTCCTCGGCGCAGGCTTCGGGGTCCGCCTCGTTCTCGGTGTGGAGGTCGCAGTAGATGCGCACCTCGTCGCGGTACTTCCCGCCAACGAGTTGGTAGGCGGGCACGTCGAGGAGTTTCCCGGCGGCGTCGTGCAGAGCGATTTCGATGCCGGAGATAGCCGAGATGACCTTCCCGGAGACGGAACCCTCGCCGGACATCTTCTGAACGAGGTGCTCGTACAGACGGTCGATGTCGAGGGGGTTCTCGCCGACGAGGAACGGCTTCATCCGCTCGATGATGGCGTCGTCGCCGCCGCCCCAGTAGGACTCGCCGGTACCGACGACGCCGGCGTCGGTGTAGACGCGGACGAGAATCCACGGGTAGTTGCCGTCGACCATCGTCGTCTGTACGTCCGTAATCTCAGCGTCGCGGACGCCGCCGCGTTCGTTGGTGATGCCCATCGTCTCCGCGGAGAGGTCCCGCATCGTGTACTCCGCGTTCGGGTCGCGTAGCTTCGCGTAGTCGACCATTACGTGCGTATATCCCGAAACCCGATAGTAAAGCTTGCGGGTCCGGCTTCGGGACGGGGACGGGACGAGAACGGACGGGTGGGAGCGGTTCTCAGTCGCCGTACTCGACGACCGTCTCGACGCCGTCTTTCGTGACCAGCACCCGCTGATTAGTCGCCACGTCCTCGAAGGTGCGCTCGGTGCCGTCGGGCCAGCGGACGGCGAAGTCGACCGTCTCGGCGCCGCCCGCGCCGACGTGGGAGACTCGTCCCTCTTGGGAGAGGAAGTCGGATCCGACGGTCTGCTGGACCGTCGTCGGCCCGCCGGGAGCGCCCGAGACGGTCACTTCGGCGCCGTAGACGGTCGACCCGTTCGCGTCGGCGACGCGGAAGTCGAGGCTGTCGGCGCCGGCGCCGACGCCGACGTTCTCGTAGACGGTCACCTCGCCGTCGTAGGGGGCGATGACCACGTCCATGTCGCCGTCGCGGTCGTAGTCGAACGAGACGAGTCCGCGCCCGTCGTGTTCGGTCAGGTTTCGTTCGGAGGCGTCGAGATTCTCGAAGCTGTTGCCGTCGCGTTCGAACAGCATCGGGAGGGTGTAGTGCGGGTCGTCGCGGTCGATTCTGACGACGTTCTGCGTCGCATGTATCAGGTCCCTGTCGCCGTCGTTGTCGAGGTCGGTCAGACTGGCCGCCCACCCCCACCCGCCCTGCCGGACGCCGTAGGCCACGGCGCGGTCGGTGAGGTTGCCCGACCCGTCGTTCACCATCATCGTGTTCCCCTTCGTCCGCCCGGATTTGATGACGTAGCCGAACAGGAGTCTGAGCCGCTCGTACCGCTCCTTGTCCTCGACTTCGTCGAGAGGGAGGTAGATGTTCGTCGTGAACACGTCCTGCGCGCCGTCGCCGTTCACGTCCGCGATTTCGGAGGACATCCCGTTGCGGGAGGTGTTCCCGCGAATCGGGCGCGCCTCGAAGGTCCCGTTCCCCCGGTTCAGGTACACCACGTCGGTGTTGTAGTCGTTGGCGACGTGGACGTCCTGCCGGCCGTCGCCGTTCAAGTCGACGAAACTCGCCGCGAGGCTCCACCGCGCGGCGTCGCTCAGTTCCGAGTCCGCGACGCGTTCGAAGCCGTTGCCGGTGTTCTCGTAGAGGACGTTCGGGTTGCCGTTGTCCTCGCGGACGTACTTGTGGAGTCCGAAGTAGCCCTCCGGCTTCCCGTACGTCCAGTCGCCCGACTGGTAGACGAGGAGGTCCAAGTCGCCGTCGCCGTCGTAGTCGGCGGCCGTCGCCCCCATCGGGTACGTCAGATTACCGAACTCCTCCCCGGAGCGCTCGAACGTCCCCCCGTCGTTGTGGAGGAGGACGGGTTCCGCGTGGGAGCGAAGCACCAGCAGGTCGTCCCAGCCGTCGCCGTCGTAGTCGAAGAACAGCGCCCCCTTGACCGCTCCGTCGAACGTCGGAAACGCGGCGTCGCGTTCGAACGTGCCGTTGACGTTTCGGAACAGAACGGGGCGCTCGCCGCCGACGGCCAGCACGTCCTGCCAACCGTCGCGGTCGTAGTCGGCGACGTAGACGCCGTCGTCGCCGTTGCCGGCGCCGCCGCCGTCGGTCTGGTAGGCGAGGCCCGAGGCGTCCGTCCGCTCGCGGAAGTCGATAGTCGTGTCCGGGGCACCGGAGAGGGTGTCCGCGACGCCGCCGAGACAGCCCGACGAGAGAAGTAAGAGCGCGAGCGTCATCGCGGCGAGGCGCGTTCGAGTTCGGGTTTGGGTCCCGGTCGCCCCGGTGCGCGGCGGACTCATCGGTCGCTCGGGAGCGCGCGGTCCGCCCGCGGCGGCACGAGGAACGTGCTCCGCGAGAGCGTGCCGAGGTAGTCGACGATACCGTGCCTGTCCGCGGGGACGTCCACGTCGTACTCCTCGACACTCATCGCCCGCCGGACCTCGACGAACTTTCGCGTGTCCGTCTGGACCGACGAGAAGTTGAACGCGGAGCCGTGCACGTCGTCCGTGGCGACGCCCTCCGAGCGCCGCAGAATCTGCGTCCGGAACTCCTCGTCGCGGGCGGAAGCCACCTTCTGCGCGTGGCCGACGATGCCGTGTTCGGCCGCGAGTTCCTCCAAATTCTCGACGTTCTCCTCGGTGATTTCGCTGTGGTCGCCGAGGGCGTCACCCACGTCACCCACGTCCTCGTAGTCGTGGGCCGGGCAGTACATCTCCTTGGTCCGCTGCTCGTGCGGTTGGTCGTACCAGCGGTCGAGGTCCGTCCGCACGCGCGAGACGGCCAGCGTCGTCCCGCCGGCGAACGGACCCGTCGAGAGCGTCGCGGCGTCCTCGGCGGGGAGACTGTTGCTGAATCCCGCCCGGAACCCCATCGATAGCGGCGCGTCCTCGGGGATGTCCTCGTTGTCTATCTCCTGGGCTGGTCGCCCCTTCCCGAGGACGCCGGTCCGGCGCTCCGTCACGGTGAAGATATCGGACAGGCGGTGCTCCACCTCGACGCCGTTGAGTCGCTCCTTCTCCGCGAACAGGGCCTGCTCGGCGGCCAGGAGCACGGACGCGTAGTCGCTGTCGAGGAGCAGGAGGGCGTCGAAGTCGGCGGCCAGCGACTCGTCCTCGCCGAGTTCCGCGAGGACGGTCTCGGGTCGCTGGAGTTCGTCCAGTTCGATGCCCATCCGCTCCAGATACCGGGGCGCGTACCCGACCATGAACAGCAGGCCGTCGTTGACGCTGCCGCTCGTGTCGAGGCCGCTCCCCCACTGAAAGGCGCGTTCCAACGTTCGGAGTGCCGCTTCGACCTGCTCTCGCTCCTCGTCGGTCGGCGGGACCGACCCCTCGTAGGAGAGACCGAGCAGCAACTGGTGTTGGCTCTGCGTCACGGTGCCGTGGACGCTGTTCACCAGATAGTCGTCCCACGCGTGCTGGCGCGCCGGCAGCGCGGACGGGTCCTCGGTCCCGCGGGGGTACTCCGGCCCCTCGGTCGTCTCCTCGTCGGGGGAGCGCTCCGCCTCCTGGCAGGCCGCGAGCGCGCTCGACCCGCCGATAGCGAGCGCCGCTTTCACCATGGTCCGGCGGGAGAGCCCCCGCGAATCGTCTCCAGTCATTCACTGGAGGTTTCGACTTGGACGATAAATCATTTTCGTCGGTACCGACGGCGCGGACCGAGCTAACCCTCACGTATTTACACGACGGCACGTATCGTACCGCCATGACCGCGAACGCGTCGAGACCGCTCGACGGTATCGAACCCGAATCCGTCACCCCCGAGGACGTCGACGACCGAGAGGTCCGGTCCGCCCTCGCGTCCGACACGCCCTCGGTGCGACAGCGCGGGGTGGCGGTCTGCGAATCGCTCGCCGCGGCGGACGTCGAGGCTGTCCGACCCCTCCTCGACGACGTCGCTCCGCTGGCGGGCGACGACAACGCCGCCGTCGCCCTGCGGGCCGTTTCAGTCCTCGACACCGTCGCCCGGGCGGACCCCGCGGCGCTCGACGGCGCGACGTCGGGCCTCGTCGACGCGGCGGACAGCGAAATCGTCGACGTCCAGTTGACCGCGGCCGCCGCGCTCGGGGTGCTCGTCGTGAAGCGACCGGACCTCGTCGCCCCGTTCGTCGGCGAACTCGTCGCGGCGATTCGCGCCACCGAACCCGACCCCACCCCGGACGACTTCAGCGCCGTCGAGGACCCGGTGACCCGGCGGACGCTCGAAGAACACGAGGAGTCCGAGCGCCAGCGGCGGACCTCCGGCCGCCGGACGCTCGTCAACGTGGTCGTCGCCGTCTGCGAGGAGGAACCGGAGTCGGCGCTCGGTACGGTCGAGGGACTGCTGGGTCTCTTGGACGACGTGGACCCGTCAGTCGTCGG
Source organism: Halogeometricum sp. S1BR25-6 (assembly GCF_031624495.1). Classification (NCBI taxonomy): domain Archaea; kingdom Methanobacteriati; phylum Methanobacteriota; class Halobacteria; order Halobacteriales; family Haloferacaceae; genus Halogeometricum; species Halogeometricum salsisoli. The sequence continues at coordinate 332,781 of NZ_JAMQOP010000004.1, forward strand.
CGGCGCCGTCGACGCCCTCGGCGAACTGGCCGTGGCCGACCCCGAGGCCGTCGCCCCCGCGAGGGACGAACTGCGCGCCCGTCTCGACCATCCACGAACGTTCGTGCGCGCGCGCGTCGTCCGGGCGCTCGGACGCCTCGGCGACGAGGAGGCCGTCCCGAAGCTTCGGACCGTCGCCGAAACCGACGACGACGAGAACGTGCGGGAGATAGCGGCCGAGACGGCCGCGTTCTTGGCAGAAGAGTCCTGAATCGGGCGTCCGGAGACGACCGTCCCTCACTCGTCCATGGCGCGCTTCGTGCAGTACCAGTAGGTCGTGCTGAAGAAGGCGAACCCGACGACAACGAGGACCAGGTCGACGACAAGAAGCGGGTACGACCGGTCGCCGGGTTCGACGAAGAGCAAGGAGAGTCCGAGGAGGAAGCCCGACGCGATGAGGAGCGCCAGGATGACCTTCATCTGCTTGCGCTGCGCGCAGACGAGGTCGAGCAGCGCCGACGTTTTGGACATGACTGCTGGTCGGCGGACTCACGTAAAAAATCCGGCGGTCGTTCGGCCGACGGAGCCGCGCTCCCCCGCGGCCGGGAGTTAGTCTCCGCTCGCGTCGGCTGATCAGTCGCTCTCTGTGTCCGTCTCCTCGTCGTCGTGGTCGTCGTCCTCCTTCTCGTCTCCTTTTTCCTTCTTCTCGTCGTGCCCCCGCTTCTCTCCGTTCTCGTCGTCGCCGCGCCCCTCGGACTCGTCCCCGTCCGACGACGATTCGAGTTCGACCGTCACCGCGCCGTGGTCCTCGTCCACCGTCGCGACCGTGGTTCCCGATAGCGCGCCCTTCTGGGCGGTCACTTCGTAGCTTCCCTTGAAGCCGTTCGCCGCGAAGACGCCCTCCTCGTCCGTCTCGCCGCGCTCTTCGGTCCACCACTCCTCGAAGACGAGTTGCCGGTACATCTCGCCGTGCGGGCGGATGCTCCAGTCGGCGTCGTAGTACGCGCCGGTCGGCCGCCAGTGGTCCTCCTCCCAGAATCCCCACGAGACGACGCCCTCGACGGCGGGTTGGCTGAACGCCACCGTCAGGAAGTCGCGCAGGTAGTCCGTCTGCACCTCGACGTCCTGGGCGTTCCGCCGGCTGAATATCTGGATGTCGAACTCGGTGACGAGGAGGGGGACGCCGAACTCCGAGAACGCCTCGAAACCGTCGATGAGGTTCCCCACGTCGAGCATCTGGTTGTACTGCTGTTGGTGGTGGCCCATGAAGCCGATGCCGTCGAGCGGGTAGTCGTTCTCGACGAGATGCTCGACGTAGTCGAGGTACTGGCTCCGCTGCCACTGCCCGCCGACGGCGCCCATCTCGTTGGTGTACAGGGCGTGGTCCGTCGCCTCGTCCGCCGCGGCCCACCACTCCGCGACGGCGTCCCAGCCGAGTTCCTCCATGTCGCGGAAGTTGGACTGCCAGATAGGGTGGTTGTGCATGTCCCACTCGGTTACTTCCTCCTCGAACTCGTGGGCGTGGTTCCGAATCTTCTCGGAGACGATGGCTCGAATCTCCTCGGCCGAGAGGAACTCGCCGTTCTCCATCGCCATCCCGCCGCCGCCGTCGGCGGTGAACTGCTCCCAGAGGAGGTAGTGGCCGCGCACCGGGTAGTCGCGGTCGTTGAGCCATTCGAGCGTCGCCAGCGTCGTCTCGTTGTCGATGTCCCATCCCTCCTCGCTCTCCCAGGCGGGGTACTTCAGGCCGTTCTCGACGGTGGCCTTGTTGAAGTCCTCCAAGAAGGTGCTCCGGTACCTCTCGTCGTCGGGGTCGTCGCCCGTGATGTGCGCCACCGAGACGGCGCTCCCGAAGTCGAACGCGTGTTCGGTCATCTCGACGTCCACCGTCGCGTCGGTCATCGGTTCGCCGCCGGGAGCGAGGACGCGCACCTCGAAGTCCCGCTTGCGCGTCTCTTCGATGCGGTCGGCCGCCTCCTCGCGCCACGCCGCGTCGAGAGAGCGCCCCTCATAGTCGTACGGCGGAAGTGTGTCGAGCGTCACCTCCGCGTCGCCGTAGTCGAACAGCGCGATACCGCCGACATCGACGGTCTGCTCGCCGTAGCAGGTCCAGAACTCCAGCGCCGGCGCGGCGTCCGCCGTCGGCGCCGCGCCCACTTGTATCGGGAAGAAGTAGCGCATCCACCGGTCCCACGGTTCGACGTGCGTCCCCCGCTGGACGAAGTTCGCGCTCGTCGCGTCGGCCCCGTCCTCGTCGGTGTAGTGGTAGGCGAAGTTCGCCGCCACCTCGGCGTCCGGCGCGTCGCTCCGGAGGTACGCGACGGCCAACAGCAGGTCGCCCTCCTCGAACGAGCGGTCCGATATCTCCCCGCGATAGGCGTAGTCCGACGGACTCCCGCCGTCGGCGGGGAGTTCGAGCCGCTCGCCCATTGTGATGGGGATGGCGTCGGAGTCGACCGAAATCGTCGACTCGTCGCCGCCGACCAGCGAGAACGCCTCGATGGCCTCCTCCTCCGTCGTTCCGTAGACGTACTCCCCCGCCGGGAGCTGTTTCTGTTGTCTGCTCGACGCCGTCAGTTCCTCTCGGAGCGTCGCGTGGTACGCGCCGAGCGAGTCGTCCGACTGTGCGCCCGCCGCGGCCGTTCCGAACGCCGCCGAGACGCCCAGGACGCCCATCGACTTGAGGAACGGTCGCCGTCCGCTTCGGAAATTAGCATTATCGTCTGACATAAACTGCGTTGCGGCAGACACAATCATATTATATAATTGTGTGGAACTAACGACAGGTCGGAAATAACAGAGATGCTAAATTGTGAAGCGGCGCACCGCGCCGCTCCGCCGCGTCATTCCGACGGAACCCGACCCCGTTCGTCGGGGACGCCCGAGTGCTCGTAGAAGTACGCGGCGAGCGTGTCCCGCCAGCGCTCCGCCTGCGCCACCTGCTCGTCGAACCGCTCCGCGACGTGGCGATACCGCCTCTCGTCCACCCGGCCCTCCAGCGTACCCCACAGGTCGCGCAGTCGCTCGGTCTCTTCGACGCCGGCGAACAGGTTGTCGTAGAGTCGCTGAGCGACGGTCGTCCCGTCCGAGAGTTCGTGCTCCCACGGGAGGTGATGGAAGAACAGGAGGAGTTCCTCGGGGCAGGTCTCGACGGACTCGTAGCGCTCCGCGACCGGGTCCCGGTACTGCGGGGCGTAGCCGCTCCCCGCGCTCGTCCGGTCGACGCCGACGCCGTCCTCGGTGACGCCGTGGTAACCGGGCCACTCCCCCGGCGACGGGTCGTAGTGATTTTCGAGTAAGGCCTCGCCGTTGTACATCATGTGCATCAGGCCGAGACCCCCCGTCTCGTAGTCGATGCACGCCTCCCAGGAGTCTCTGAGAATCTCGGAAACGGTGTCGACGACGGCCTCGTCGGACCCGAACGTCTGCCGGACCCACTCCTCGGTTATCTTCTCGACGGAGCGGTCGGGGTTCCAGACGGCGCGCCCGAACGCGTAGAGGTTCGACTGCATCAAGTAGTGGCCGGTCCAGGTGTGGTCCTCGCCGACGCTGCCGACGCCGACGACGCCCTCGCCGTCGCCGCGGAACAGCGACTTCACCGGCGTCCCCGCGCCGTCGGCGTGCGTGTCGAACTCGAACACTTCCTCCCACATAGGGAGGTGGTAGGTCGCGTGGACCCCCTGACCGGTGTACTCGCCGGTTATCTGAAACTCCAGTCCGAGGTCCGTCTCCGGCATCGCGCCGAACAGCGTCGACACCGGTTCTCGGGGCTGGAAGTCGATGGGGCCGTTCTTCACCTGCACGGTGACGTTGTCGGCGAACTCGCCGTCCAGCGGTTCGAACGTGTCGTACGCCTGCACCGCGCGGTCTTCGTGGGAGCCGTAGACGAACGCGCGCCACCAGAGGCGGCCGTCGTGGGGTTCCAGCGCCGCCGCGATGGCGTTCGCGCCGTCGACGTGGTCGCGGTCGTAGTCGTACGGACCGGGTTGCCCCTCGGAGTCGGCCTTCACGAGGAAGCCCCCGAAGTCGGGTATCAGGTCGTACACCTCGTCGGCCTTCCGTCGCCACCACTCTCGAACCTCGTCGTCGAGGGGGTCGGCGGTGTCGAGGCCGCCGACGAGCATCGGCGACGCGAAGTTCACCGAGAGGTACGTCCGGATGCCGTACCGCCGGAAGACCGAGACGAGTCCGGTCATCGCCTCCAGCCGTTGCGACTCCAACAACTGCCAGCCCTCGAAGGCGTCGAACGCCTCGCTAGCGCTCGGTCGCGGCGGCTTCTCGGTGTTGACGTTGTTGAGCACGACGCCGTTGATTCCCACCGAGGCGAGCAACCGGGCGTAGTCCTCGTATCGCTCCCGCAGGTCGGGCAGGCGCTCCCAGTCGAAGATGGACTCGCCGCCGTACCCGCGCTCGACCGACCGGTGGAACGGCGTGTCCCAGTGGTCGATGAGCCGATTGGCGTACGCCGGTTCCTCGCGGACGTCAAGGTCGTCGATGGGGTCGCCGACGCTCATCAGTCGGAGGAGGTGGAAGGTGCCGTACACCAGCCCTCGGTCCGTCGGCGCGGTGACGACGACGCAGCGCTGGCCCTCCCACTCGACGGTTCTGAGGAGAAACCCCCCGTCGGTTAGACTCCCGACTTCGTCGACCGAGACCGAGTCGGCGACCATCCGCATGTCGTCGGGCGTACCGATAGCGAGGAATCCCCCGGCCGTCGACGGCGGGTGCTGCCAGAGGTGCGGGTCGTCACCGAGGAGGCTGGGAATCGCTCGCCGGAGTTCGTCGCGAACCGCGCTCAGTTCGGGGGATTTCTCGGCGACGTACGCGTGTCGACACAGTCGTCGGTACGAGTCGAGGCGGTCCGCGTCCGCGCGGTCGTACCGGAGCCAGCAGTCGTCGTAGTCGTTCATCGGGTGCGACCGTCGACTCGTCGGCGTCCGATAAAACGATGGTGATGGTTCGAACCGTCGACGGGCGGACGGACAGGAAGTCGTCGAGAGGGCCCGAGAGCGGGGCTGAGGCCCGACCGATTTCTGTTCAATGTACCACCTTAACGATGATCCACAATACTTATAAACCATTATGGACAAGAATGCCATGTTATGTCATCCAGGAGCGGGCGTGGCGAGTACGACAGAACAATCAGCCGGCGGCGGATGCTGGCGGCGGCGGGTGCGTCTGGTGTGGCCGCGCTCGCCGGCTGTTCGGGCGGCGACGGAGGCGAAGGAGAGGGTGAATCGGGAACCGGCGGGTCCGGCGGGTCCGGAGGGACCGACGCCGGGACGAACGGTTCTTCGGGCGGGTCGGTGGCGGACGCGACGTTCGTCAACGCCTACACCGGGAATCCGGTCGACCTACACTTCAACTCCTCGGCGACGCAGAACTTCAGTTGGCCGGCCGGCCGAGCGGTGTTCGCGCCGTACCTGAAGTACTCCTTCAACGAGAAGTCGTTCCTGATGGGAGCGCTCTCGGACCTCCAGATACAGGACCAGGAAGTCACGCTGACCTTCCGGGACGACCTCATGTGGGACAACGGCGACGAGTGGACGACCGAGGACTTCGAGGTCCAGATTCAACTGGCCCAGAAGACGGGAAGCTCCCTCTGGGGATACGTCGACGACTACGAAATCGTCGACGACCACACGGCCAAACTGCTGCTCTCGGGGCCGACGAACCCACAGATAATCAAGTTCGAGCTGACGAACTTCTTCGTCGACACGAAGAAGGAGACCCACGAGCAGTGGCTCGACCAAGAGGCGTCGGCGTTCCTGCAGTGGGCGTGGGAAGACCCCGTGGCGAGCGGGATGTTCTCGTTCGTGAACAAGGACCAGCAGGCGTTCGAGTTCGAGCGCAACCCGCAGTTCTACAAGTCCGACAACGTCAACTTCAGCTCCTATCTCATCGAGAGCTACGGGGGCAACACCGCCCAGCACCAAGCGCTCATCTCGGGGAGCGAAGTCGACGCGGCGACGAGTCTGTTCACGCCGCCGGAGATTGCGGACCGCTTCCCCGACCACGTCGTTGAGGTGAACATCCCGGCGAAGTGGGGGTACGGCATCGTCTTCAACCACAAAGACCCCGACTTTGGCACCCGAGCGGTCCGACAGGCCATCGCGCACGTCATCAATCGGAACGCCGTGGTGCAGAACGCGGGGCCGCGCACGAAGTTCGTGGCACCGACACCGTGCGGCATCGCGCCGCGCGACCAAGAACAGTGGCTCGGCGATTGGTTCGACGACTTCGAGACGTACGGCCCGGAGTCCTCGAACACCGAGCAGGCGACCAAACTGCTGGAAGAGGCCGGTTACTCCAAGCAGGGCGGTAAGTGGCAGAGCAAAGAGGGCGGCACCCTCGGCGGCGAGTACTACTCGCCCGCGGGGTGGACCGACTGGACGACGATGACCCAGACGGTCGTCAGTCAACTCAACGAGTTCGGCTTCGACTTCTCCATCAGCACCAAGCCGACGAACGACTGGTTCGGTCAGTACTCCAACAGCAACTTCAAGATGGGGAGCCTCTACTGGCTGCCGGGCGGGTCGCGCTCGGCGTTCCCCTACTTCCCGCTGTACTACCAACTGTGGGCGACCGACATCGGCGGCGGTCACGGCTACCGCGAGAAGGCCGAATCCGAACAGACGATTCCCGCCCGCGGCGGCGGCGAGATGACGATCAACCCGCTCGAAGTGACGAAACAGATCGCCCGACAGCCCAGCAACGAGGAGGCGAGACAGTACGTCCAGCAGTCGGCGTGGCACAATCACATCGAACTGCCGTTCCTCGGACTGGTCTCCAAGTTCGAGCAGTCGTGGGTCACGAACGACGACTGGACGGTTGCCTCCGAGGGGAGCACCAACCGGCGCGTCAAGTGGCCGCCGTTCTGGTGGGTCCACGAGGGCGACCTGCAGTACAAGCAATAGCCGCGTGACCACCCGACACTATCCACCAATATGAATTACTACCTCCGACGCACGCTCAGGATTCCGTTGACCGTTCTCGCCGTCGCGACGCTCACCTTCGGGCTCATCCGACTGCTCCCCGGCGGGCCGTTCACCCAGCTCAGAATCCAACTCATCCGGCAGGGAGTCCCCGTCGAACAGGTCAACGCACGCATCGAGGCCCTGCAGAACATCCGGCCGGACGCCCCGCTCTGGCAGCAGTATCTCGATTACCTCGTGGGCGTCGCTCAGTTGAACCTGGGGCAATCCATCTCGCTCAACCAACCCGTCATGGAGGTTCTCGCCCGCGCCATCCCGTGGACCATCTTCCTCGTTGTGACGTCCACGGTGTTGATGTTCGTCATCGGAGTTCTGATCGGCGCCGTGCAGGCGTACTGGGAAGGCTCCGCCTTCGACCAGATGGCCTCGGGGGGCTCCATCTTCCTGATGGCGGTTCCCTACTACATCTTCGCGGTCGTCTTCCTGTTCTTCCTCGCCTTCCAGTTCAACCTGTTCCCGACGGGGAACGCGGTCGACAGGGGGGTCGAAGCGTCCCTCAGCGTCGAGTACTTCGCGAGCGTGCTGCATCACGCCGCCCTGCCGATCCTCTCGTTCACCATCGGGGGAATCGGCTCCACCGCGCTCAACATGCGCGGGAACGGAATTCAGGTGCTCGGCGAGGAGTACGTCGAAGTCGCACGCCTCCGCGGTCTCTCGGATAGCCGCATCGCCACCCGGTACGTCGCGAAGAACGCCATCCTTCCCATGTACACCGGACTGCTGTTGCTCATCGGCTTCCGCCTCGGCGGCACCGTCGTTCTCGAACAGATATTCTCCTACCCCGGACTCGGCTACTACCTCATCGCCGCGGTGAACGCGAACGACTACCCGCTGATGATGGGCTGTTTCCTCGTCATCACCGTTACGCTCGTCGTCGCGGTCTACGTCGCCGACCTGACGTACGGTCTCATCGATCCGCGCATCAGCGCAGGTGATTCCGATGGCTACTGAGGCGGACTCCACGTCCTCCTCGGACGATATCGACTGGCGCTCGGAGTCGTCGTCGGTCGAGATGAGCCGCCGCGACCGACTCGAGGAGTTCTACCGCCACTCGATATACGAACCCGCCGTCGTCGCGTGGTCGGACCGCCGCACCCGCGTCGGTATGGTCATCCTCAGCGTCTACCTGCTCATGGCGCTCGTCGAGGTTCTCGGCCTGTGGCGCAACCCCTCGCCCAGTCAGGCTGAGCGGCTTCTCCCGCCGTTCCAGAACTGGGCGTACCCGCTCGGAACGACCCAGTCAGGAGTCGACCTGCTGGCGCTCATCATCGATTCGACGCCGTTCATCCTGCTGATGGTGCTCGCAGGCGGCGTTTGGGCCACCGGCATCGCCGTCCTCGTCGGCACCGTCTCCGGATACAAAGGCGGCGCCGTCGACACCGTCATCACGTCCGTCTCGGACTTCTTCATGGCGATTCCGGGGCTCCCGCTCGTCATCATCCTCGCCATCACGTTCAGTCCGGAGAACCCCATCTTCCTCGGGATGATACTCACCATCAACTACTGGGCGGGGCTGGGGCGGTCCATCCGTTCGCAGGTGCTGTCGATTCGCGAGGCGAGCTACGTCGAGGCCGCACGCACGATGGGCACGGGGACGTCCAGAATCATTCTCAAGGACGTCATGCCCAACATCATGCCGTACGTGATGGTCAACTTCGTGCTCGCCGCGCGGTACACCATCTTCGCCTCGGTCGGCCTGTACTTCATCGGCGTGCTGCCGTACACGGGTCAAAACTGGGGCGTCACGCTGAACAACGCGTACAACCAGGGCGGCCTGTTCACCATGCAGGCGCTCCACTGGCTGCTCGTGCCCATCGTCGCCATCGTCGGACTTGCCTTCGGTCTCATCCTCGTGAGTCAGGGGATGGACCGCATCTTCAACCCGCGGGTGCGCACCCGGTTGACCGGCGAGTCCGAGTCCGTCGACGAGGAGAGCGAGAACGAGACCACTTCCACGTGGGCCTGATATAACATGGCAATCAACACAGACACGAACACGTCATCGGCCGACGACGCGGCATCGCAAGGGGTCGTCAACGACCCCATCTTAGAGGTACGGGACGCGCACGTCACCTACAGCGGCGGCGACACGTACGTCATGGAGGACGTGAACGTCGACATCGACCGCCACGAAGTGCTCGGCATCGTCGGCGAGTCGGGGTCGGGCAAGTCCATGTTCGCATCGGCGCTCATGGACGCCGTGCCGGACCCGGGCCTCCTCACGGGACAGATAACGTACAACCGCGAGGACGGGAGTTCGGTCGACGTGCTCGAACTCTCCGACGAGGAACTCCGCAAGTTCCGCTGGGAGGAGGTGTCGATGGTGTTCCAGGGGGCGATGAGTTCGTTCAACCCGACGATGAAGATCAGCGCCCACTTCAAGGAGACGCTGAAGGCGCACGATAAGAACGTCTCCGAGGGGCTGGACTTCGCGCGCGAACTCTTAGAGAACCTCTACCTCGAACCGAACCGGGTGCTCGACTCCTACCCGCACGAGCTATCGGGCGGCATGCAACAACGGGCACTCATCGCCCTGAGCATGGTGCTCGACCCGGAGGTGCTGGTGATGGACGAACCGACCGCGGCGCTGGACCTGCTGATGCAGCGGTCGATCCTGCAACTGCTCGACAACCTGCAGAGTCAGTACGACCTCACCATCATCTTCATCACGCACGACCTGCCGCTCATCGCCTCCTTGGCCGACCGGATGGCCATCATCTACGCGTTCCAGTTCGCCGAGATCGGCCCGCGCGACGAGATCATCGGCGACTCCGCCCATCCGTACACGAGGGCGCTGCTGAACGCGACGCCGAACCTCGACGCGCCGTTGGAGGAGATGCAACCCATCGAGGGCGAGGGGCCGGCGCCGGTGAACGTGCCGCAGGGCTGCCGGTACCACCCGCGGTGTCCGCTCGCCACCGACGAGTGCCGGGAGGTCGACCCGCCGCTGGCGGCCGTCGGCGACGGCGGCACCCACCGCACCGCCTGTCACCACTGGCAGGAGGCACAAGAGGAGATTCCGCTCAACTTCGGCGAGGACGCGGCGACCATCAAGGAGGGACAGGTCCCCGGGTCCGGGTCCGAATCCGGGTCCGCGAGGTCGACGGGCGGCAAGGCGACCCGGCCGGACGAGACGTCCCTACTCTCATTGGACGACGTCGAGGTGCACTTCGAGAAAGAGCAGGGACTGCTCGACCGGTTCCGGAGCGACGCGAGCGTCGTCCGCGCCGTCGACGGTATCTCGCTGGACATCGAAGAGCAGGACCTCGTCTGCCTGCTCGGCGAGTCCGGATGCGGGAAGACCACGCTCGGGAAGACGATGATCGGCCTGCAGCGTCCGACCGGCGGGTCGATACGGTACCGGGGGCAGGACATCTGGGAGGCGAAGGACGACGGAGGGAACGCCGAGATATCTCATGAGGAGATTCGCCGCGCCCTGCAGATCATCCATCAGGACCCCGGAAGCGCGCTCAACCCCAACCGACGCATCGCGAATATCCTCTCGGAACCGCTGCGACACACGCACCCGAACATCAGTCAGGCCGAGCGACGCGAGCGGATGCACTCGCTGTTGGAGCGCGTCGGGATGACGCCGGCGGGCGACTTCCTCGACCGCTACCCGCACCAACTGTCGGGCGGCGAGAAGCAGCGTGTGGTGCTCGCGCGGGCACTGTTGATGAATCCGAACGCCATCCTGGCCGACGAGGCCATCAGCGCCGTCGACGTCTCCCTGCGCATCGAGATAATGGACCTGATGCTCGAACTGCAGGAGGAGTTCGACACGTCGTTCCTGTTCATCAGTCACGACCTCTCGAACGCGCGGTACTTCGCCGAGCACGGCGACGGGCGCATCGCGGTGATGTACCTCGGCGAAATCGTCGAGATAGGCACCGCGGAGCGTCTCATCCACGACCCGCGGCACCCCTACACGGAGGTGCTGCGGTGGGCGACGCCGAACCTCGACTTGGACGCGATGGAGGCCGAGGACCCGCCGATTCGGCAGATAGACGTTCCGGACCCGGTGAACCCGCCGTCCGGGTGTCGCTTCCACACGCGGTGCCCGGTCGCGCGCGAGGCGTGCCGCGAGGAGCACCCGACGTTGGCGGACGTCGACGACGGCGACGGGAAGGCGGCCTGCTTCCGCGAGGACCCGAACCACCGCTACTGGGACAGCGAACCGCTCGAAGGGGCCGCCGAGAGCAAAGAGGAGTTCTTCGCCAACGCGGCCGCCGAGACGGCCGACGCGAACTCCGAGACGGCGAACTCGGACTGAACGCGGTCGTCCGAACGGACCGCCTCGGTCGAGGTCGAATCGAGGCGTCTGCACGCCCCCTCATTCTTCCGTCGGACGCCCGCCGAGGGTGACGACGCTATTATTACTCGGGGCGAGATACACCGCGGGTATGCAACGATACGAACCGGAGTGCGTCGACGGCGTCCTCTACCTCGTCGCGGACGGGGACAAGGACCGACTGGAGGTCGGCACCATCGACGACGTCGTGGACGCCGTCGGCGGAGAGACGTACGTCATCGAGTACGACGAGCGTCAGCGGACCCAGCCGTGGTTAGACACCGACGAGGGCGTCCTCGAAGTCGACGTGCGCGAGACGGCGACGTCGCTGAACCACACCCCCGAGACGGTGTCGGACCTCCGCGAGCACGACATGAGCACCGAACAGTACGGCCTGCCCGCCCGGACCGTCGAGTTCGCGGACCGCCTCGTCGACATCCTCGAACGCCAGGGCAGAGAAGAGGAGTAGACCGGAAACTCAGTTCACCGAGACCGTCTCGCCCGTCTCGGCCGCCTCGTAGATGGCCGCCAGCGCCCGCATGTCGAGGAGGCCGTGTTCGGCGTCCGCCACGAACGGCTTCTCTCTGAGGACCCGGTCGGCGAAGTAGTCCAACTCCTCGGTCATCTCGTCGCCGAACACGTCGCTGCGCTCGTCGTCTATCTCGATTTCGCGCCCGTCCGCCGTTCGGTAGCGGAGATGCTGGTCTGACATCCCGAGGTAGGAGTGCTCCAAGGAGAGTTCGCCCTCGGTGCCGACGATGCGGAGGTGCCCCGAGAGGGAGGCGTTCTGGCTGGCGGTGCAGGCGGCGTAGGTGCCGTCGTCGTACTGGACCGTAAACGTCGCGTACTGGTCGGGCACCTTCTCGAACGCTTCGTCCTCCGAACGCATCTGTGCCGTCACGCTCACCGGGTCGGCGTCGAGGACGAACCGCGCGGTGTTCAGCGGGTAGACGCCGAGGTCCATCACCGACGCGCCGTAGCCGGCGAGTTCGGGGTCGAGGCGCCACTGGTCGGGACTACCGGAGACGAACTCCAGCATCTGCTGGCCCATGTGTCCGTGAACGAGCACCGGGTCGCCGACGGCGCCGTTTCGGACGAGTTCGCGCATCCGGCGCACCTGCGGGTCCGTCTGCATCCGGTAGGCGACCATCAGCGGGACGTCCTCGGTGGCCGCGACGAGTTCCTCGGCGCGTTCGCTCGTCGCCTCCATCGGTTTCTCGCAGAGAATCGCCTTCCCGTGTTCGGCCGCCGCCTCGGCGTACGGGAGGTGTTTGGCGTTCGGCGTGCAGACGTAGACGGCGTCGTACGCCTCGACGGCCTCGCCGTCGACGAACTCGTCGTAGGTGAGCGTCGCCTCGACGGTGTCGACGTCGTCGGCGACGTCCCGACCCTTCTCGCGACTGCTGCTGACGAGTACCGTCGTCTCGCAGAACTTCGAGTCCTCGGCGGCGGGTATCGTCTGCTCGCGCGTCCACCATCCGAGACCGACCATGGCGAGGCGGAGCGTCCCGTCCTCCAACTCCTCCCAGTCGCGGTCCAAGAGACCGTGTAGGTAATCATCGACTGACATGGTATCGAGGTTCGGGGCGACTGGCAAAAGTGTAGTGGACCGACGGCGTGAATCCTAGACGGGTCGGAGAGCGGGCGGTCCGACGGACGAGCGAGGGCGACGAAGCGCCCCCGTGACACGCGGTGACAGAACCGTAAGAATAGTATGAGAGAACGCTGAACGGGTAGGTGATGACGACAGAGAAAAACTACGTGGACGGAGAGTGGGTGGACGCCGCTACCGGCGACACCCTCGACGTACAGAACCCGGCGAATCCGAGCGAGACCGTCGCGACGTACCAGCAGTCCGACGAATCGGACGCGAAGGAGGCCGTCGAGGCCGCCGTCGCAGCGAAAGAAGAGTGGGCGAACACGCCCGGTCCCGAACGCGGACGCATCCTCCGCGAGGCCGGAACGCTCCTCGGACAGCGCAAGGAGGAACTGACCGACAAACTGGTCGCAGAAGAGGGGAAAGCGCGCGGCGAGGCGTCCGGTGAGGTACAGCGCGCGATAGACATCTTCCACTACTTCTCGGCGAAGGCGTCCGACCTCGGCGGCACCGTGAAGGGGGCGAGCGGACCGGACACGAACCTCTACACGCGCGAGATGCCCGTCGGCGTCGCCGCCCTCGTCACGCCGTGGAACTACCCCATCGCCATCCCGGCGTGGAAACTCGCCCCCGCGCTGGCGGCGGGCAACACCGTCGTTCTCAAGCCCGCGTCGCTGGCGCCCGGCGTCGTCGTCGAAATCGCCCGCGCCCTGGACGAGGCGGGCCTGCCCGACGGCGTGCTCAACGTCGTCACCGGCCCCGGCAGCGCGGTCGGCAGCGAGTTCATCGAGAACGAGGGTACCGACGCCGTCTCCTTCACCGGCAGCAGTCAGGTGGGCGAGATGGTGTACGAGCAGGCGACGGACGCGGGCAAGCGCGTCCAGACCGAACTCGGCGGGAAGAACCCGACGGTCGTGATGGACTCCGCCGACCCCGCGGAAGCCGCGGACATCGTCGCGAACGGCGGGTTCGGGACGACCGGCCAGTCCTGCACCGCCTGCTCCCGCGCCGTCGTCCACGAGGACGTCTACGACGAGTTCGTCGACGAACTCGTGGACCGCGCCGAGTCCATCGACATCGGCCCCGGCAACGAACACGAGATGGGTCCGCAGGTCAGCGAGGACGAACTGAACTCCACGCTGGAGTACATCGATATCGCGCAGAACGAGGGCGCGACGCTCGCGGCGGGCGGAGACGTCCCCGAGGGTGACAACGTGGAAGAGGGCCACTTCGTCGAGCCAACCGTCTTCACCGACGTGGAGAACGACATGCGCATCGCCCAAGAGGAGGTGTTCGGCCCCGTCGTCGCCGTCATCAAGGTGTCCGACTACGAGGAGGGCCTGGAAGTCGCCAACGACGTGGAGTTCGGCCTCTCGACGAGCATCGTCACCGACGACCACACGGAGGCAAACCGCTTCGTCGAGGAGGCGGAAGCGGGCGTCGTGAAGGTCAACGACAAGACGACCGGACTGGAACTGCACGTTCCCTTCGGCGGCGTCAAGCGCTCCTCCTCGGAGACGTGGCGCGAGCAGGGCGACGCCGGACTCGACTTCTACACCATCGAGAAGACCGTCTACGACAGCTACTGAGGGCCCCGACGCGGGCCTTCGTGGCGTCGCGGATTCATTCACATGAATCATTAAATAGGTCGCCCCCGAACTCGCGGTGTATGAGAGACGCACTCGTAGTGATGGAGGATCGAGAGGGATGTGCAGCGTTACTCCGTGAGGCCGCGGCCTACGCCGCCGGGGCGGGAACCGACCTCGTCCTGTACTCGCCGCTGACCGGCGAGGAGTACAAGGAGGCCATCGAGACGCTCGACGAAATCGGACGCATCGAGAACCGCGACTACAGCGACGAGGAGGCCCTCGGCGTCGCGCGGCAGTTCGCCGAGCGGATGGCGAAGGAGACCCTCGACGGCGACGTGGCGTGGTCCGTCGTCGCCGACGTGAACGAGGAACTGGAGGCGCGTCACGTCATCGACGCCGCGGAGAGCCGAGACTGCGACCACGTGTTCACCCTCGGTCGCCGTCGGTCGCCGACGGGGAAGGCCGTCTTCGGCGACGAGACCCAGCGGCTCATCCTGAACTTCGAGGGATACGTGACGGTGAAGGTGGAGTGATGGATACGACGCTGATGCTTCCGCCGCGTCCGGACCGGCGGTGGACGCTCGCGCGGCAACTGGGACTCTCGACCGCGGTCGTCCGGTTCTGGGGTGAGGAGGAGTGGTGGACGTACGACTCGCTGTTGAAGACGAGAAACCGCTTCGCCGACCACGGCCTCTCGCTCGACGTCGTCGAAGACCGGCCGCCGATGACGAAGACGGTGCTCGGCGAGGAGGGCCGAGACGGGGAGATAGCGACGGTCAAGGAGTTGCTCCGGAACATGGGACGGGCCGGAATCGGCGTCTACTCGTGGGTGTGGACGGAGAACCCGGTCGGCGTGATTCGGACTTCGGACGCCGTCCGCCTGCGCGGCGACTCGCGGACGACGGCGTACGACCACGAGCAGTCCGAACGCGGACCGGACCACCCCGCCGAGATATCGGAGGCGGAACTGTGGGAGAACTTGGCATACTTCTTAGAGGAGGTCGTCCCCGTCGCGGAGGAGGCGGGCGTGAAACTCGCGCTTCACCCCGACGACCCGCCGGTCGAGTCGGCGCGCGGCGTGCCGCGCCTCGTGAACTCCGTCGAGAACGTGCGGCGCATCCTCGACATCTCCGACAGCCCGAACCACGGGCTCACGTTCTGTCAGGGCAACTTCTCGGCGATGGGCGCCGACGTACCCGCGACGATTCGGGAGTTCGGCGACCGCATCCACTTCGTCCATTTCCGCGACGTGGAGGGCGAGGCGGAGTCGTTCGTCGAGACGTGGCACGACGAGGGGCAGACGGACATGCCGGCGGCGATGGACGCCTACCGGGAGGTCGGTTTCGACGGTCCCATCCGCCCCGACCACGTCCCGAAGATGCTCGGCGAGGAGGACCGAGAGGGGGCGGCCTCCGGCTACACCGACATGGGTCGACTGTTCGCCGTCGGCTACATGAAGGGGCTGACGGAGCGAGCGGAGCGCTCCGAGACGCGGTAGTCGGTCCCCGTTTCCCGTTTCGAGGCCCGCGCGAACTTTTTTATCGCCCGGCGCAGAGACTCGCGTATGGGACTCATCGACGAGGGCTACCTACTGGAGACGGACGCGGCGGCGGCGCTCTACGACGCTATCGAGGACCTCCCGATAGTCGACCCGCACAACCACATCGACATGGCCGAGGTCGTCGAGAACAAAGCGTGGAGCGACGTCTGGGCGGTCGAAGGCGCGACCGACCACTACGTCTGGCAACTCATGCGCAAGCGCGGCGTTCCCGAGGAGAAGGTGACCGGCGACGCGAGCAACCGCGAGAAGTGGACTGCCCTCGCCGAGGTGTTCCCCGACTTCGCCGGTAACCCGACGTACGAGTGGGTCCACCTCGACCTGCAGCGCCGATTCGGTATCGAGAAACCCCTGAACGCGGAGACGGCCGACGAGATATGGGAGGAGACGAAACGGCAACTGGCCGAACCCGAGAAGCGACCGCAGGCGGTCCTCCGGGAGATGGACGTCGAGGTGCTCTGCAGCAGCGACGACCCGACCTCCCGCCTCGAGTACCACGAACGCGCGGAGACCGAAGTGGAGGGCGTCGAGATACGGCCCACGTGGCGCCCCGACCGGGCGCTGAAGATAGAGAACCCGGAGTGGTCGACGTTCGTCGCCGAACTGGACGAGGCGACCGAGAGCGGCGTCGAGACGTTCGGGGGCTTTCTCGCCGCCCTCGCGGAGACGCACGAGTATTTCGCCGAGCACGGCTGCGTCGCCTGCGACGTCGGCACGGGGACGACGCCGGTATCGAGGCCGGTCGACCGCGAACGCGCCGCCGGCGTGTACAAAAAGGCGCGCCGCGGCGACGACGTCGACGAGGATGCGGTGCGCGATTTCAAGGCGTACCTCCTCGGATTCGTCGGCCGCCTGAACGCCGACGCCGGGTGGGTGACGCAGTTGCACGTCGGGGCGGTCCGGGACTACCGCGAGTCGCTGTACGAGTCGGTCGGGGCGAACGCCGGCGGCGACGTCTCGACGCAGGACGTCGACCTCGTCGACAAGTTGGACCACTTCCTCGACGAGTTCGACGGGGAGATGGAGATAGTCCTCTACACGCTCGACCCGACGCATTACCCGAGTGCGACGGTGCTCGCCCGGACGTACCCGAACGTGAGCGTCGGACCGGCGTGGTGGTTCAACGACAGTCCGTTCGGCATCGAGAACCAACTGGAACGCGTCGCGGCGGTGGACCTGCTCGCCAACTACGCCGGCATGGTCAGCGACTCGCGGAAACTCGTCTCCTACGGGTCGCGCTTCGAGATGTTCCGGCGCTCGCTGGCGAACGTCGTCGGGAGGATGGTCGAACGCGGGCGAATTCCCCGCAAGAACGCCGAACGACTCGTCGAGCACGTGGCGTACGACCGGCCGAAGGAGCTGTACGGACTCTGAACCGATGGACGACGTCCGGAGTCCGTCGTACCGACGCAGCGGATGACGGACCCAAGTGGTAACGAACACGAGTGACGGCCGAACACGGAATCCACGTTAACGCGCTAGCGCAGGGCTTCATCCGTACCGAAAATCGGGCAGACGAAAGAATCGGCCGACGACACGAACGACGGCAAGCCGCGGAGCGGCGACCCGCCGACCGAAA
Source organism: Halogeometricum sp. S1BR25-6 (assembly GCF_031624495.1). Lineage (NCBI taxonomy): Archaea > Methanobacteriati > Methanobacteriota > Halobacteria > Halobacteriales > Haloferacaceae > Halogeometricum > Halogeometricum salsisoli. Next base: position 350,369 of record NZ_JAMQOP010000004.1, read on the forward strand.
CGATTAGTAGCTCCCCCGAACGTGTACAAACGCCCGTCGAACGCTCCACGGGAGCGTCGTCGACGGCTCTCTGGTAACGTAGCTCCGAACGCGCTGTCCCGGCGCCACCTGCCCCGGTGGCGCCACTCTCACACCGCCGAGCGACGCGTCCGCCCGGCCGGTCCCCGACCGTGCGCTCCGCATCTTTCGTTCTCTATTTCAGAATTATATTCACACGCTGCTCGGGGAGTCGATACAACAATAGTATTGTAACGGTGGGCAGGGGACAGAACGATTCGGTCGAAGCGAGTGGAGGGGGCGCGAGCGTTTCGGCCCCTCCGTTCTGAGAGGGGGAACGCCCGTCAGTAGTTGATGTTGAGTTCCACCACGTTCGCCGCGCTGAGAACCCGTTCCGGGAGTTCGCCGTGGAGGTCGTCGTCGCTGACGCGACTCGCCGGCGCGGAGACGCTGATGGCCCCCAGCACCTCACCGGACGACGCCTTCACCGGAGCGGCGAGACACCGAAGCCCCGCCAGTCGCTCGCCGTCGTCGATAGCGTACCCGCGTTCTCGGACGTCGTCGAGGGCCTCGAACAGTTCCTCACGGGTGCCGATGCTCTTCGACGTCTCCTGTTCGAGTCCGCGTCGGTCGACGATTTCGTCGACGCGCGACTCGGGGAGGTGAGCGAGGATGGCCTTTCCGAGCGCCGTCGTGTGCAGGTACGCGCGCATGCCCGCGTACGTGTCCAAGTCGACGGCGTCCTCCCCCTTCGAGCGCATCAGGTAGACGGCCATCCCCTGCTCTTCGACCACCAGGTTGGCCAGTTCGCCCGTCTCGTCCGCGAGCGCCTTTATTTCGGGTTCGGCGACCTGGTAGAACTCCATCGACTTCCGCACGTAGCCGCCGACTTCGAGGAACTTCAGCCCGAGTTGATACTCGTCGCCCCGTTTCAGCACGTAGCCGTGCTCCCGCAGCGTCGTCAGGTGGTTGTGCACGCCGCTCTTCCCCATATCGAGATTGTTCGCCAGTTCAGTCACCCCGCAGCGACCCCGCTCTCGCAGCTCGTCGACGAGAGCGAGCGTCTTCTCGGTCGTCCGCACCGGGTGTTTGGCGTTCATAGCTAACCATCACCATCTTTACAGCATAAGCGTTCTGGTCTAGAGAACACTCGCGGGAAACGCGGTCGACGGAGACGGAGGGACCGAGGGTCCTCCGCTCCGGTACCACTTTGTGACCGCGGGTCCGTTTCAGCCGTATGGACGCAGCTATCGGAGACCACGGTCGGGAGCCGTCGGAATCGCGGTCGACCACCGGTGAGCGTCTCGACGCGGACAATCTCACCGTCGCGTACGTCGGCGGCGGCAGTCGCCAGTGGGTGCCGAACCTCGTCCAGGACCTCGCTCTCTCGCCCTTCGACGGGACCGTTCGCCTGTACGACGTCGACGTCGAGAGCGCCGAGCGAAACGCCGAGTTCGGCAACTGGGTCGGGGAGCGAGCGGCGGCCACCGCGGAGTGGGAGTACACGGCGACGGACGACCTCGGTGAGGCACTGACCGGCGCGGACGTCGTCCTTCTCTCGACGCAGTACGACCCCACGGAGACGTTCGTCCACGACCTCGACCTGCCGAAGGAGTACGGCATCTACGGGGCGGTGGCGGCGACCATCGGGCCGGGGGGAATCCTCCGTGCGATGCGTACCATCCCGACGTACCGGAAGTTTGCGGCCGCGATTCGCGAGCGCTGCCCGGACGCGTGGGTGTTCAACTTCACCAATCCCGTCCACTTCGTCACGCGCGCCCTGTACGACGAGTACCCCGACATCAACGCCGTCGGGATGTGCCACGAGGTGCTCCACGGCCGCGACCGACTGGCGGAGTTGGCCGGCGAACACCTCGGGATGGACGCCGACCGGAGCGATATCTCGGTGAACGTGAAAGGGATAAATCACTTCACGTGGATCGACGAGGCGTACTGCGACGGCGTCGACCTGTGGCCCCTGCTGGACGAACTGGCATGCGGCGAGGAGGGAAACCGGCGGTTCGCGCCCGCGGACCTCGAGGACGAGAGCCCGTTCGCCGACCCGTGGCAGGTGTCGTGGGAACTGTACCGCCGGTTCGGCCTGCTCCCGTTCGCGGGCGACCGCCACATCGTCGAGTACGCGACGTGGTTCCTGCAGGGCGGCGAGGAGGGGCTGAACCGCTGGGGCGTCAAGCGGACGGGCAGCGACTTCCGGGCGAAGCACTGGACGCCCGCCGAGTCCGAGCAGACGACGGACGTGGAGGCGTGGCTCTCGGGCGACAGGGAGTTCGAACTCGAAGCCTCCGGGGAGGTGCTCCTCGACGTCCTCGGCGCCCTCGCCGGGGGCGACGACGTCGTCACGAACGTCAACCTCCCCAACCGAGGGCAGGTGGACGGTATCGAACGCGACACTGTGGTGGAGACGAACGCCCTCGTCCGCGCCGGCGAGATTCGGCCGTTGAGCGCGGGCGGGTTCCCGCGCCCCGTGCGCTCGTTGGTGCAGGGTCACGTCGACACCATCGAGACCATCACCGAAGCCTCGCGGACCGGGGACGTCGACCGCGCGTTCCGCGGGTTCCTCCTCGACCCGCAGGTCCGAACGCTGCAGACGGAGGCGGCGCGCGACCTGTTCGCCGAACTCGTCGCCGTCGAGGAGACGTACCTCGACGGGTGGGACCTCGGGGCGTCCGAGACGCTCGCGGAGGCGGACGCGTACTGAGTCGAACGGCCGAAGGACGACGCGAGGGTGCCGAAGCGGCCCGCGGACCGGAGCGCCGGCGATTCCGGTTCCGAGACGCTTGATCATGGGTGATTTTACATACGAGACGTGATGGCAGACGACAGCGTGGGAGACGACTGTAGCCGGCGGATTAGCCGTCGGAAGATGTTGACCGTCGCCGGGACGTTGGGCGGCGCGGCGCCGAACCTCGGGTGTTCCGGGTCCGCGTACTGCGAACCCGCGATGGCCGAGCACATCGCCGCCCGCGACGACTGGGACGTGGCGACGCTCTCGCTGTCGGTGAACATGGCGAACACCGGCGGATTCCCGGTCGAGGAGTTCGAGGCGCGCGCCGAACCGTTCGTGAACACCGTCGCGGCGGCGCACCCCGACAAACCCGTCGCGTGCGTCACCCTCTTTCCGTACTTCGACGACGTGACGGAGTCGGGCGACGGCGAGCACGCGGAAGCGTACCGGGAGACGTTGCGAACCGTCGTCGCGAAGTCGCCGCACCAGAATCTCTCCGTCGTCGAGGGACCGGACCTGCTCCCCCTCACAGGGTTGTCGGCGGACCTCCTCCACCCGGGGGACGAGGGGATGAGGGCCATCGGCGAGGGACTGTCGCGGCACCTGCGAGCGGTGACCGCGTGAGCGGACCGAGGGCAAAGGGGTCGAACCCGCCGCGTCCCCGGGATTCAAGTCGTCGTCGGTCGTCCACGACGCCATGACAACCGACACGCGAAGCGTCGTCGTCACCGGCGCACTCGGCGGTGCGGGGCGGTGGGTCGTGCGGCAACTGCTCGACGACGGATACGGGGTCGTCGGTCTCGACCAGCGACTCCCGTCCGGGGACGTTCCGGAGGGCGCGAACTTCTTCGAGGTGGACCTGACGGACCGCGGCGAGACGGCGGAACTGTTCGCCGAGTTCGACCCCGACGCCGTCGCGCATCTGGCCGCGATTCCGGACCCGACGAACCACGCCGGCGCGCGGGTGTTCTCGAACAACGTCCTGAGCACGTACAACGTTCTCGACGCCGCCGGGCGGACGGGCGCGCGGGTCGCGTGGGCCTCCAGCGAATCGGCGTACGGTTTCCCGTTCGCCGAGCGCCGCTCCGCGCCCGACTACGTCCCCATCGACGAGGAGCACCCGCTCAGACCGCAGGACCCCTACGGCGTCTCGAAGGAGGCGGGGGAGGCCGTCGCCGCGCGGACCGCCCGCCGGTACGGCGTTCCCGTGGCCTCGATTCGGCCCTCGTGGGTCCAGTATCCCGGCCGGTATCAGGCGACGGGGAACCGCGAGGGGTTCGACATCGAGACGCTTCGGGACCTCCCGTCGGGCGTCTCACAGCACGGCGGCGCCGGCAACTTCTGGTCGTACATCGACGTGCGCGACCTCGCGTCGATGTTCTCGGCGGCGCTAACGGCCGACATCGAGGGGCACGAGGCGTACCTCTGTCACGCCGCGGAGAACTACCTCGGTCTGAACACCGCCGACCTGCTCGGCGCTCTCTTCGGCGACGACGCCCCGCCGTGCGACGTTGACGGCGACGAGTGCGCGTTCACTACGGCGAAGGCCGAACGCGAGTTGGGGTGGGCGCCGGAGCACGTCTGGCAGGAGGCGACAGACGAGAACGTCGACGGCCCCGCGTTCTAACGGCTCAGAATCTCGGGAGCTATTTCGAGAACGCGTCCACGACGGACCCTCCCTCGACCGCTCGCCCTTCCGTGGCGGCGACGGCGAGGAAATCGCTCTGCCGGGTGTACGTTCAGACCCGGACCTCTCCGTAGCGACGAACGAGACTCTCGTCGGTGGAAGACAGCCGACCCGTATCGCATCTTCGCACGGACACTCCGACGTCGGTGAACGGTACCGAAACGGTCCGAAGGTGAGCACTCAATCGCCGTCACGTGATAGAAATATGTCTGAATCAGTGATACTTTCTCTGCCGTACTGAATCATCCAACCGATGACTAGTGAGAGTCAACCCCAATGGTTATGTAACACATGGCGTAGTAGTTAACGGGTAATCATGAGCGAAGTACGATTCGAACGCGTGCGGAAGGTGTACGAGGGCGACATCGTGGCGGTCGACGACTTCTCTCTCGACATCGAAGACGGAGAGTTCGTCACGGTCGTCGGTCCCTCCGGGTCGGGGAAGTCGACGCTGCTGCGGATGCTCGCCGGCCTCGAAGAGATATCCAGCGGATCCATCAGCATCGGCGACCGAGTGGTGAACAACGTCCCGGCGCAGGACCGCAACGTGGCGATGGTGTTCCAGAACTACGCGCTGTACCCCCACATGACGGTCAGGAAGAACATGTCGTACGGGCTGAAGCTCACCTCGGACCTCTCGGACGACGAGATAGCCGACCGCGTCGAGGAAGCGGCGGAGATGATGGGTATCGAGGACCAACTCGGCAAAAAACCCGCCGCGCTCTCGGGCGGACAGCAACAGCGCGTCGCGACCGGTCGCGCCATCGTTCGGGAGCCTGAGGTGTTCCTGATGGACGAACCGCTCTCGAACCTGGACGCGAAGCTCCGTGCGCACATGCGGACAGAGCTCCAACGGATACAGGACGACTTGGAGACGACGACGGTGTACGTGACGCACGACCAGGAGGAGGCGCTCACGATGTCCGACCGAGTGGTGATCCTCGACGGCGGTGACCTCCAGCAGGTGGGAACGCCCAAGGAGGTGTTCAACCGGCCGGCCAACCTGTTCGTCGCCGACTTCATCGGGTCGCCGTCGATGAACTTCTTCGACGTGGAACTGAGCGGCGCCACGCTGGAGAGCGAGGCGTTCTCCTACGAGGTGTCCGCCGAGACTCGGGACCGAATCCGCGAGCGAGCCGTCTCGGACAGCCTCGTGCTCGGCGTCCGTCCGGAGCACTTCCACTTCGCCGACCGGGAGTCTACCGACACGATATCGGCACGGCTCGACGTCCACGAACCCGTCGGCGACGACAACTACTTCTACCTCCGGTCGAACGGCATCGAGTTCACGATGCGCGTGATGGGTGACTACCGGTACGACGAGGGCGACGAAATCGGCGTCACGTTCGACGAGGGGAAGATGCACATCTTCGACCGCGCGAGCGGCAACAACGTGATGGTCGACACCGGTCGAGACGCCGAGACGGAGCGCGAACCCACCGCACAGCGGACGTAAACCGCTTCGAGGGCGGGTCCGGCGGCCGCCCTTAACGCGCCGCGGTTCCGACCGCGACTCGCTCATCCGGCCGGACGCCCCCTCCGCGCGGACTCCGCCTCCCCGCACTCTCCGTCGGCGTCACCCTCCGCGTAGCTCAAACGCCGTAGTCGCAGTCGACCGCAGCCGTGAGTTACCGGTCGGACCGCGTAGACCTACCGGCGGGCGCTCTCGTAGGGCGACCAGTGGTCCTCCGCCGCCTTCGACTTCGGGGGCGGGCCGAGCAGCGCGTCGAGGTGAAACGCGGCGGCCATACCGCCGAAGACAACCACGAACGCGATCGTCAGCGCGCCGGTGACGGCGAAGAGGAGAACCGTTCCCAGTCCGATCATGACGCCGCTGACCGCGTTCTGTCCGGTCCACCTGACGCCGGCCCTGACCGCGGCTTCGAGGTCCTCGCCGGCGACGAGGCCCGCGAAGGTCGGAATCAACACCAGCGCCGTGTACGCCGCCGCGTAGGTGGTAAGAACACCGAGAACGAGCGCGACGGTCGACCGCGTGGTGAGGTAGCGCCGGGCGTACAGCACCGCGATAGCCGCGAAGGCGAGCGGAACTCCCGAGAGCAGCGCGGCCGAGAGACCGTGGCGTTTGAGCGTCGCCGCGACCCGCTCTCGGTCGAACGTGTACCCTTCGCGGAGCGACCCGACCGCCGCGTACGCACCGAGCGTCGCGGGGCCGACGGTGACGAGCGGGAGCGAACAGAGGAACCAGAGCACGCTCACCGCGACCAGCCGCGGGCCGTGCTCGTAGAAGAACCGCGCCGCGGAAACGAACGACCGGTACACCGTCTTCGTGTCAGCGTCCCTCATTACCCGACGAGGGGCGTGGAACGTTAACAGTGTTACGTCACGCCCTGCATCTCGACGGCGGTCATGAGCTGTTCTTGTAGCAGGAGGAACAGGATGAACAACGGACCCGAGGCGACGACGGCAGAGGCCATCGTTAGCGCGGGCTGGATGGTGAAGTTGTCCCGGAGGACGACCACCCCGATGGGCAGCGTGTAGGCGGCCTCGCTCTGAAGCACGATGAGCGGCCAGAGGAACTGGTTCCAGCTCCAGACGAACATGAACAGCGCGAGCGCGGTCAGGATGGACTTCGACAGCGGAAGGATCATCCGGGTGTAGATACGGAAGTTGGAGAAGCCATCGAGTTGGGCCGCCTCCTGCAGTTCGTACGGGATGTCGCGGAAGAACTGGACGAGGAGGAACACGCCGAGCGGTCCGGCCGCGAACGGCAGGATGACCGCGAGGTAGTTGTTGATCAGTCCCAGTTCCGCGATGACCAAGTACAGCGGGATGATGTTGACGAACCCGGGAACCATGAAGCTCGCCACGATGAGCGCGAGCAGGTAGCGCTGTCCTGTCCAGTCGAGGCGGGTCAGGGAGAACGCGATCATCGAGTCGACCACCAGCACGAGTATCGTCGTGGTCGAGGAGATAATCAGCGTGTTGAGCCCCCACTGGAGGATCTGCGAGGTGGCGAACAGTTCGACGTACGACCCGAACGTGACCGGGCTGGGTATCCAGCTCATCCCCGTGGCGACGGCCGCCTCGGGCGTCTTGAGCGACGTGGAGATCATGTACGCGTAGGGGACGAGGAACAGCAGGGCCGCCCCGTACATCGCGACGTGGACGAGGACGGTCCGGGTCGAGAAGCCGGTCGTCGTGGACGACTCGACCCCCTCCTGACGACGTCCCTGGTCCGCGGTCGCTTCACTCATTGTCGCCTCCGAGCAGGTAGTAGTTCGCGATCGAAACGCCGACGAGAATCGCCGTCAGCACGTACCCGATGGCGGACGCGTAGCCGAAGCTCCGTTGGTTGAACGCCGCCTGATACAGATACATCACGAGCGTCTCCGTGGCCTGCCCCGGACCGCCCGCGGTCATCACGTACGGCTGGCCGTACACTTGGAACGCCCAGATCAGGTTGATGACGATGACGAAGAAGATGGCGCCGCGCATCTGCGGGACGGTCACGTCCCGGAACTGCCGCCACGTGCCCGCGCCGTCGAGTCTGGCCGCCTCGTAGAGATACTCCGGAACGCTCTGTCTCGCCGACAGCAGGATGACGAAGCTGAACCCGACCAGCCACCAGACGGTCGTCAGCGCGATGGCGGGCATCGCGAACAGCCGCGACTGGAGCCACTGCGGGGGATTCGCCATCACCATGCCGAGGTAGTAGTTGATGACGCCGTACTGCGTCGAGTAGAGGTCGGTCCAGAGGATGGCCGCGACCGACACCGTCAGGATGTAGGGGCTGAAGAAGACGGCCCGCAGGAACCCCTGCCCCTTGATGTCGCGGTTGACGCCCAGCGCGAGGCCGAGGCCGACCAGGAGAATCGAGGGGACGGTGAGGAGCGCGAAGTACACCGTGTTGACGAGCGCGTTTCGGAACTGCGGGTCCGCCAACAGCTGCGCGTAGTTCTCCAGCCCGACGAACGTCGACTCGGCGGGCGCGAGCGCGTTCCAGTCGAAGAGGCTCATGTATCCGCCGATCAGGAGCGGGAGGAGCAGGAACACGCCGAAGATGATCAGGTAGGGCGACGCGAACAGGACGCCCTCCAGCAGTTCTCGCCCCGAACGACTCTCGGGGGTTAGTCCGTCGGATTCGTCTGTCGTTGCCATGGTGTTGGTGTGTGGGTTGTGAGTCGTGAGTCGGTTGCTGTATCCGGGCGAGTCGAATCATTGGACGGCCGCGTTCCACGCTTCGACGCCCTGCCGAACGGCCGCGTCGACGGGTGTGTTCTGGGCGTAGGCGTCGGTGATCCACGTCCAGTTGCTCGTCGCGTACATGTCGGCGTTTCCGAGTTGCGGCCAGTAGGCGAGTTGCCCGTCTTCCGCCATCTCCGCGTAGGACTGCAGGGTCTTGTCCCAGAGCGCCGACTGCCGGAGGTCGTCGCTGTTGAGAATGGGGTTGTACGCCGGGAGGTGGCCGGCCTGCGCGCCCCACGAAGGGTTCTCCTGGGTGATCCACTCCGCAGCGTCGACCGAGAGCTGCACCCGCTCGTCGCTCAGGTTCGGCTGTTTGGGAACGACGATAGTGTGGCTGTCCGCTGTCGACCGAAGCTGCTGAGCCTCCGGGAAGACGCGGGGTTTGTCGAATCCCCACTCGTAGTTCTGCTCCTGCATGACGGTCACGTACCACGTCCCGTTGACGGTCATCGCGATCGACCCGTTTCGGATGCCTCGGGCCACCCGGTCGGCGGAGATGTCGGCGTTGTCCCAGCCCCGTTCGCCGGAGATACTTGCCAGAAAATCGAGCGAGCGAGTCCCGGCCTCGCCCCCGAACGTCGCCTCCGTGTGGGCGTCGTTGAACATGCTGCCCTCGTACTGGTTGAGTCCCATGAACCACTGTCTGAAGCCGCCGCCGCCGCCCCAGTAGGGGTCGGGGCTGAACGGAAGCGCGTCGGTGTTCTCCAGGATGGCGTTGCACGCCTCGCGGAACTTCGGGAAACTGTCGATGGGGGGTTCCACTCCCGCCTCGCGGAGGAGGTCGACGTTGTAGTACAGCCCCACGGGGTGGGAGTCCATGGGGACGGCGTACTGACCGCCGTCGATACGACAGGAGTCGAGGATGGTCTCCACGTAGTCGTTCGAGTCCAAGTTGTCGCTGATGTCGACGAGCGCGTCCTGAAACTGCCGGAGGTACGACGCGTGCGAGATAGCGATGTCGGGGGGTTTTCCGCCGGTCATCGACGTGAACAGCCGGGTGTAGTGTTCGGCCCACGGGGTCCGCTGACGGTTGATCCGAACGTCTTCGCCGAGCGGCCGTTCCCGATTGAACTTGTCGATGATCGACGCCATTATCTCTCCGTCGCCGCCGCCGAACAGCGTCCAGTAGTCGAGGACGGTTTCGTCGCTGCCCTGTCCGCCGGCGACACCGATGCACCCGCTGAGGCCGCCGACGCCGGCCGCACCCGCCGCGGCGAGGAACCGGCGACGACCGAGCCGGGATGATTCGCTCCGGCGACTGCTGCCGTCTTCCGCGCGCTTCGTGGTGCCAGGTACCATTACTGTAGAAACGCGATGCTTAATTATAATAAAGGTTGTTTCTCCCGCGAGAGTATGTCCGCTCGGTTTAGGGACGCGTCGGCCGTCCCCCGTCGGGGGATTGGCCGCGGACACGGGTGCCGGCGACACCGTCGGACTCGAACACCCGAACGGTCCAGCCACGAGTGCAAAGGGTGATGTACGACCCCCGAGGGAGTGGTACCATGCAGCGCACGACACTCAGACGCGAACCGACGCGCGAACTCTCCGGCGACTGGGAGTTCGCGACCGACCCGGAGGATGCGGGCCGAGCGGAGGGGTGGCACCGCCCCGACGCGGCGTGGGACGACGCCCGCGAGGTGTCGGTCCCCCACGCCTGGCAGGAGGAGGCGGACCTGCGGGAGTACGTCGGCGTCGGGTGGTACCGACGGACGGTCGACATCGACGCGATGGAGGACAACCGGCGGGCGGTGTTGTACTTCGGCGCCGCCGACTACGACGCCACGGTCTGGGTCAACGGCGAACGCGTCGGCCGCGACCGCGAGGGGTACCTCCCCTTCCGGTTCGACGTCACGGACGCGCTTGTCGCCGGGGAGAATACGGTCGCCGTCCGCGTCGAGGACCCCGAGGACCTCTCGGAGATTCCGCACGGAAAGCAGGGGGCACCGTGGTACACCCGCGTCAGCGGACTGTGGCAGCGAGTCGACCTCGTGGTCGTCCCGGAGACGCGAGTCCGCGACGTCCGCGTCACGCCCGACCTGAGCGACGACACCGTCCAAGTCGACGTTCGCGCGGAGACCCCCGACGGAGCGTCGTCCGCGGACCTCTCGGCGGACGTGCGGGTTCGCTCGGAGGGGGTGACGGTCGCGAGTCGAACCGGTCCGGTCGACGGCGACGGGACGGCGAAGGCGACGCTCTCGCTCGACGACCCCGACTACTGGACCCCCGACGACCCGCACTTGTACGAAGTCGCGGTCGGTCTCGACCGCGGCGACGACCGAATCGACGCGTACGCCGACACGTTCGGCATGCGGAGCGTCGAGCGGTCGGGGGAGGAACTGCTCCTCAACGGCAACCCGCTGTCCGTCCGGGGAGCGCTCGACCAGGCGTACTACCCGGACACGCTCTATCGCCCCGCCGACCTCGACACGTTCGAAGACGAGATACGCGCCGCGAAGGAGATGGGGTTCAACCTCCTCAGAAAACACATCAAACCCGCCCACCCGCGTTTTCTCGAACTCGCCGACGAGATGGGGATGCTCGTCTGGGAGGAGCCGGCGAACCCGAGCGCCTACACCGACGCGTCCCGGGAGGCCGTCCGGAGCCAGTTCGCCGGACTGGTCGAACGGGACTTCAACCGGCCGAGCGTCGTCGCGTGGAGCCTCTACAACGAGGAGTGGGGAATCGGGGGTCGCTACGACGACGAGGAGGAGTCGCTGTGGACCGACGGCGAGAAGCAGGCGTTCCTCGCGAGGTTCTTCGAGTCGGCACGCGAACGCGACCCGACCCGACTGGTGTGCGACAACTCCGGGTGGGCGCACGTCGTCACCGACCTCAACGACTACCACGAGTACTTCGTCGTCCCCGACCGCGCCGACGCGTGGCGCGAGCGACTCGACCACATCGTCGAGAACCCCGCCGAGAACTACGGCGGATACGAGGACCACGGCGGGGGCGGCCCCGCGCCCGAGCGAACGCCGCTTCTGGTCTCCGAGTTCGGGACGTGGGGGCTTCCCTCGGTCGACGCGCTCGAAGCCCACTACGGCGGCGAACCCCACTGGTACCGACACGAGTTCCTCTCGGGGCCGAAGTCGCCCGCGGGCGTCCGGGACCGGTTCGAGGCGAGCCACCTCTCGGACACCTTCGACAGCCTCGACGACGTTGCCGACGCGTGGCAGCGCCGCGAACTTCGCTCGGTCGCCGAGAGCATCGCGGACATGCGACTCCACGACGGCGTCGCGGGGTACGTCCTCACCGAGTTGACCGACATCGAGTGGGAGTTCAACGGTCTCCTGGATTACCTCCGCGAGGAGAAGATACCCGCCGACGCGTTCGCGCGGGCCAACGCGCCGGTCGCGGTGCAGGTCCGCCCCGACGCGCACGTCTGCTGGGACGACGGGCGAGTCGAGACCGACCTCGCGGTCGTCAACGACACCGACGAACGCATCGAGGGGAGCCTCCGGTGGGAAGCGCTCGGCGAGGGGGGCGAGACGGGCGAAGTCGACGTCTCGGTCGAGCCGTTCGAACGCGAACGAGTCGCGGACGCGGTTTCGGTCGACGCCCCGTCCGTCGACGGAGTCCGGGAAGGGTCGGTGAGCGTCGAACTCGTCGGAGCGGGCGTCGACGCCGTGGACGAGGCGTCGGTCACGGTCGTCTCGCGCGACGTCGGGTTCGGCGACCGCGCCGTCTACACCGACCACGACGGCCTCCGAGAGGCGCTCGCCGACTCGGACGGGCCGTCGGTCGTCGACAGCCCCGCGGACGGCGACGTGGCGTTCGTCACCCGACTCGACGACGCGACCCGCGAGTTCGTCGAGGACGGCGGCGCGGCGGCGCTGCTCCCCGACTCCGAGGGTCGGATGGCGGGGGGCGAGGAGTTTTCCGTCGTCGACCTCCCGGAGGCGGAGAGTTGGAACCTCTGTGCGTCCTTCGTCACGCAGACGCTCCTCGCCGACGTCGACGTCGTGCCGGGGTGGGCGTTCGAGGGGCTCTACCCCTACGCGTACGTTTCGGACCCCGCCCCCGGCGACGAGGTGCTCGCGGGGTACACCGAGGGATGGCTGGCGAACACCGGGGCAGTCGCGCTCTCGCGGCCGACGGGGGAGGGCCGACTGGGTACGTGTACCCTTCGCGTCGTCGAGAGATACGGCTCGCATCCCACCGCAACCGCGGTGCTCGCTGCGCTCGCCGACGAACTCCACGACGAGAGCTGAATCGAGCGTACGGCGCGTGGCACGGTGCGCACCGTGCGACGCGACATCGGGGAGTCGGAAACGGAAGAGTGGAAGAGATGCTGAGTCGAGGACGGCGGGTCCGTTCGACTATCGAACGGTGATACCGGCGACCGTCCCGGGTTCGAGGTCCGCGACGAGTCGGTCGTCCTCGACCGAGACGTCGAGTTCCCGGCGCGTGAACTCCTCGGCGTTGTCGGCGGTGACCGCCACGTCGAGGTCGTTGTCGGCGAACAGCACCTCCGCGTCCACGTCGGCCGCGTCCACGTCGACCCCCTCGAGGGCGACTTCGACCGTGCGGGCGTCCCGGACGTCGAGGTTGGTGAGCGTGACGTACGTCCCGTCGTCGCCGAGCGACGCCGAGGCGCCGACCAGCGGAAGTTCCTCGTCGTCGACGTCGCGGGCGGGCGCGTCGACGGACGTAGTGACCGCGTCGTTCCCCTTGTGGGGGGCGTACAGGTCGAACACGCGGTAGGTGGGTCGCGCCCACGCGTCGTCGCCGTCGGTCTCGACGAGACACTGGAGCACGTTCACCGTCTGGGCGATGTTCGACATCGTCATCACGTCGGCGTGGTGGTTGAAGATGTCGAGCACCGCGGCGGCCGACAGCGCGTCGAGGGCGGTTCCGGGCTGTTCGAGGCCGTTCTCCGAGACGGCCTCCGTGTGCCACGTGCCCCACTCGTCGATGATGATGCCGATGTCGTCGGTGGTCGCGACCGCGTCGACCGCCGCGGCGATGCGCTCGATGTGGTGGCTCATCTCGAGCGCCTCGACCAGCATCTGGTCGTAGTCCTCCTCGTCGGTCTCGGAGTCGACGATGCTCATCGTCCGGCCGTAGTAGTGGTGGAGGGTGAGATGGTCGAGCGGGAAGTGGACGCCCCACGCGCTGTTGCCGACCTCTTCCATGAACCGGTGGTTCCACTCGTGGTCCTCGAAGCCGCACGCGATGAGTTCGAGGTCGTCTTCGAGCATCAGGTTGTCCATACTCCCGACGTACGTCGCAAATCGGCGGTACTCGCGGGCGTACTGTTCGGGACTCATCCGTCCGCCGCAGCCCCAGTTCTCGTTTCCGAGACCCCAGAACTTCACCCCGTACCCGTCCTCGTGGCCGTTCTCCCGACGGCGGTCGGCGAGTTCGGTGTCGCCCTCGTAGTTGCAGTACTCGACCCAATCGGCCGCCTCCTGCGGGTCCCCCGACCCGACGTTGGCCGCGAGGTAGGGTTCGGTACCGAGGCGTTCGCAGAGTCGCAGGAACTCGTCGGTCCCGAACTCGTTGGTCTCCTCCGGCACTTCGTCGACGTCCTGCGCCCAGAAGAGGTTGCGGCGGCGGGGTCGGTCCTCGACGGGGCCGACGCCGTCCTCCCAGTGGTAGTCGTCCGCGAAACAGCCACCGGGCCACCGAAGTACGGGCATCTCCAGCGATTCGAGAAGCGAGACGACGTCGTCGCGGTAACCGTCCTCGTCGTCGCTCTCGCTCCGCCAGACGCCGTCGTAGATACACCGACCGAGGTGTTCGGAGAAGTGACCGTGGACTTCAGGTTCGATCCGGTCGATAACCGCTTGGGTATGGACTGTAACCTGCGCGTTCGTCATGCGATGGTCCGGTGCTTTCCCCGAGGTCATAAATGAATCGATAGTTCGTGGTATTTCGAGGCGGCGTCCGCGGATCACGGTCCGTACGGCGGAGAAGGCTAACCGTTCGGCGCGAGCATCGATTGACAGTCGTTAGCAGTATTCGTTCTGTCATCAAGAACGCCGCAGCGCTGATGAATTATCGCTAAAATCGCGGGATAGCCCCCTTGAATGGGACTGTATCAGCCGAAGGAACTGTTCTCAATAAAAGAACTGAGATCGGACGGGTGTCCCGGAGGGAGTCGGGAGAACTGCTCGGAAAGCGTTCGGAGACCGGACGGTCAAGATGAATATGGAACAATACTATTGCTGTAATGTATGGGGACCAGAAAAGGAACGAGAGGTGAAAGCGAATATCACGAGGATTGGCATCATAGCACAAGTATTGTTCTTTAAACGAGAACGTGAGATGAAGAGATAATTACCGGCGGTTTCTTGATTGTGTCCAACTTTATATATCGGATTACGGATCGGTGCGAGGGAGTGCACTCAAAAACTCCGGGACTGAGCTCGCGAGATGTGAAGAGAATTCATATACGTGCTACGAGTCGTTTGAAAGTGATACCTGAGATTTTATACGAGTGTAGTGCATATTACAGAACTTTCTTTGGTAAATATACGGATATTTGTTATTATTCTCTTCATTTCTTGCATAGAAGGTAGTTGTACCTCGCTGTGAGGTGACAGAGATAGTTGCACAAGCTGCGCGAGAGACACGATAGAAAACAACGCTTTCGTAATATAGTAGCTGAGTACGGTCGCCCGCGGGATATTCCGTCACATATAGAAGGACAAAATGTGGTCTCGGGTCGGCGGCACGCCGAGGGCCGAGTGGGACCCGGTCGGCGCCGGTCCAGAAGGAAACCGAGAAATAGCGGCGCGGCGACGGATAGCGGGAACACTCGTGAACGACGAACGCACTTCCAGGCGGCACCTCCTGCGGGCCGTCGCCGCGATGCTCGCCGCCGGACCGTCCCTCGCCGGATGTGTCGGCGGGGAAACGGGGGCCGAACAGGCGGAGACGACGGCCCGAGGCGACACCGAACCGAACGACCGGACGTTCGACGGGTGGTTAGAGGGCGTCGCGAACGCGGACACTCTCGTCGACCGGACGGACGCTTCGGACGTCCGCGTGCACGTCGGTACCGAAGGGGACGGCGGCTACTTCGCCTTCGCTCCCGTCGTCGTGCGCGTCTCTCCGGGGACGACGGTCACGTGGGAGTGGACGGGGGCCGGCGGCGCGCACAACGTCGTCGCGGAGGACGGGTCGTTCAGGAGCGAACTCACGGGCGGCGAGGGAACGACGTTCTCGCACGCGTTCGACGCGCCGGGCGTCGCGAAGTACGCCTGTCTGCCGCACCAGTCGATGGGGATGAAAGGCGTCGTCGTCGTCGAGTAAGTCGGTCGAACGCGCCGCAGGGACCGTTCGCGGAAACCGCGGCGTCCGCCGAAGTCAGTCGTCCGCCGCGGTCGCGGGGTCGTCGGGACCGGCGGTCTCAGGACTGCGGTCGTTCGCCGCATCCCCGACGTAGACGTCCTGTCGATATCGGCAGTTGTGACAGAAAAACTGGGCGTAACCGGCGGACTGGGTGCCGCTGAACAGCAGTTCGTCGCCGCACACCGAACACCACTGCGGAGGAATGTCTCGGGGACGTTCGAGGCTCATCCCCGGATAGATACTCCGAAGAGAATGTCAATGTATGGGTAGAGGATGTCGAGAAATTCAACTATTCAGATAGTTTTGAGAGCGACTGAGCGTCCCCGATACGAGACCCGGACGTCGCGGAGAACAGCGGACGTTCGGTCGCACGACCTGCAGAGTATTCCTGCAGATTGAGTGTAGGTACTACTATTGAGAATTTCGTGCTAACTGTTATACCACTCGAGCTATCATATAGACGTGTAGTCGCAGTCGTTCGGCGCGACGCGTTCGGTGGTTCCCGACGCGGCGATGCTCGAAACGCTGTCGACAGGGAGAACACCTATGTCACAATCGTCATCCAACGAAAGAACTGCCGCGGTGGGAGACCCACAGATTCGCGAGAGCGCGACGCTGGAAATCGTGTCGCTCGTCGCAGAGGCGAAGGGCTGCCGACCGTGGGAGCTTCAACCGCTCTCGCGCGTGACCGATCCCGACGCCATCGAGGACCTGTTGAAGGCATCCTCGGACGCGAGCTTCGAGATCAGTTTCGACTACGAGGGCGGGCGCGTGACGGTGACGCCTGACGGCGAAATCGCCTACGAGTTCTCCGAAAAACCTCCGACGTAACCCGCGTCGGACGGCGGGAATGAGACACCGTTCGGCGATCTGGGCATCTTTTTAGTGATTCGGAACGACGCGTGAGCGACCGTTCAGGGCTTGACGAGGACTTTCACCGCCTCGCGGTCGTCCATCGCGGCGTAGCCCTCCGGAACGCCCTCCAAGTCGACCGTCTTCGTGAACACCGGGGAGGGGTCGAGCGTCCCCTGCAGCACGTCCGCCATCAGTTCGTCCGCGTAGGCGCGGACGGGGGCGACGCCGCCGCGGAGAGAGATGTTGTTCCCGAAGAACTCGTGGAGGTCGAGGCCGTCGCCCATCCCGTGCGGGACGCCGACGTAGCCGACGGTCCCCCCCGGACGGCAGACGCCCGTGGCCGTCTTCATCGCCGAGGTGGCGCCGACGCACTCCAGGACGTGGTTCACGCCGCCGGTCGTCATCTCGTTCACGCGGTCGATAGCCTCCTCGCCGCGTTCGGTGACGAGGTCCGTCGCGCCGAACTCCTCGGCGATATCGAGGCGGTCCTCGTGGTGGCCGATGGCGATGATGCGCTCGGCGCCGAGTCGCCGCGCCGCGAGGACGCCGCAGAGTCCGACGGCCCCGTCGCCGACGACGGCGCAGGTCGAACCCGCTTCGACGCCCGCGTTGACCGCGGCGTGGTGGCCCGTTCCCATCACGTCCGTCAGGGGAAGCAGGGCTCTGAGGGTGTCCTCGTCGTCGGCGTGGCGGTCCGGGACGCGGACCAGCGTGCCGTCGGCGCGGGGACAGCGGACCATCTCCCCCTGCGCGCCACCGTTGTCCCCGCCCCACGAACCGCCGTCAGTGCAGGAGGTGTGGAGTCCTTTGCGACAGTACTCGCACTTCCCGCAACTGATGACGAACGGCGCGAACACGCGGTCGCCGGGTTCGACCGACCGAACCTTCTCGCCGACTTCCTCGACGATGCCCATCGGTTCGTGTCCGACGGGCGAGGGGGCGTCTCGGTCGCTCTGGCCGCGGTAGAACCAGAGGTCCGACCCGCAGACGGCGGTGTGGGTCACGCGGACGATGGCTCCCCGCGGCGAGTCGAGTTCGGGGTCTTCGACGTCTTCGACGCGGACGTCCTCGGGGCCGTGGTAGACTGCTGCGCGCATACGTCGACTGCGCGAGAGAGACGCAAAAATCTCCGCACTGCGGCCGTGCTTTCTGACAGCGACGCGGGCGCGACTCCGCGCGCCGTCCGGGCCGAACGTCACTCGTTCGCCGCCCTCAGAGCGCCGCGTCGACGAACTGCTCGACGATGAGGTCCTCCGCCGTCCGCAGTCGGTACTGCACGGTCGACCGGGGCGCGTCCAGCAGCGACGCCAACTCCGCGACGGTCACGTCCCGCGGGCGGGAGTAGTAGCCGTGTTCGACGGCCGTTTCGAGCACCTCCCAGTGCGCGGGCGACAACTGCGCGGCGACCCGCGAGTCGACGTCCCAGTTGCCGGCGCGGGAGAGGTGCGACACTTCGAGGGCGAGTCCCTCCCGGAGGTCCGACTCGATGGCGTCGTACAGGTCGCCGATGGGTTGTTCGCCCGGATAGAGGATGCGCCAACGGTACTCGCCGTCGGTGCGCCGGGACTCGAAGACGACGCCGTCGCCGAGGTGGTCGACGACGTGGTGCGGGATAGAGTGACAGCGGTGAACTTCCTCCCGGTAGGTGTAGACCGTTCGGGCGTTCGTCTTCCGGTCGAGGACGTGGTACATCCGAGCGGTGTCGCAGTTCACCACGTCGAAGCACTCGTTGCAGCGGTCCTCGTCGAGGAACAGGTCGTCGAACGACGCCAGCGCCTCCTTCTCCCCCCGGACGTGGTCGATGCGCCACATCCGGTCGTGGGTCGTGAAACAGGTCGAAGAGCGCGTGGTGAGCGCCGGGTACTCGAAGAAGAGGTCCATCAGGTCGTCCGCGCCCCGTTCGAACGTGACGACGAACTCGAACTCTCGCATGGGACGGGCTTTCGACCGGACGAACTTAGCTTGTGCTAACTTACTCGACCGCTCGGACGAAGAATGAGAAGCGCTCGAATGGGATGATAATTCGGTGCCGATATCGGGTCTAGCAGGTGCTAACGACAGGTCGATGGACGTGGTGGACCGAGTAACTATCGTGAATCAGACGACAGACGTTCGAGAGACCCGATCGCCGCCGGCCGACGCACCCGAACGGAACGACGCGGAGAGAGACCGATGAACGGAGACGTGACGCGGTACGAGAGCGACACCCTCGACGCCACCGCGGGGTACGGCGTCCGGAAGCGAAACTTCCAACTCGTCTTCTTCGACGGGAAGTTCCCGACCCGCGCGGACGCCGACGGGATGGACCTCGAAGAACAGACCGCCGACGCCCTCGAACACGTCGAGACGGCGGTCCGGCGCGCCGGCGTGAAGATGGACGACGTGCTTCGGACGACCGTCTACACGACGGAGGCGGACCGCACCGACGACATCGAGGCGGCGTACGAGACGTACTTCGCGGACCGACGACCCGCGATGACCGTCGTCGGAGTGGCCGACCTGCCGGACGGCGCGGCGGTCCAAATCGAGGCGACGGCCGTCGAGCGCTGACGGCGGGACACTACGTTTTAGGCGCACCGAAAAACCGGAACGGTTTTGTTGTTTTAGGGTTGCCTAAATCTATGGCACGAGACGACGAGGAGTTCGAGCGGCCGACGCGACGGAGATACCTGGCGTACGGCGGGGCGCTGGTGGGCGCCGGACTGCTTACCGGGTGCGCGGGAAGTGAGTCCGAGTCGACGGCGACGAACGCAACCGCAACCGCGGCGGGAACGGGGACGTCGACCGGCACCGCAACCGAAGCGAACGAATCGACCGCGACGAGCGAGGAGTCCTACGCGGTGTCGATGGAACCGATGGGCGAGATGGCGTTCGACTCGGTACCGGAGCGCTGGGTTGCCTACGACGGCGGCTACGCGGACATGGCCGTTGCGCTCGGACGCGGCGACGCAATCGCCGGTATCGGCGGCGCCGACCGCTACTACACCGACGCGTACGACGAACTGCCCGGCGTGGGCGTGAACGAGGCGGCGCTGGAGAGCCACCCGGAGGTTCGGACCAAAGAGGAGTTCTACGAACTCGACGCGGACGTGCACCTGTACGACCCGTACATGCTCGTCAACTGGTTCGATTGGAGCGAGGGAGACGTCGAGGAGGTTGCGACGAACGTCGCGCCGTTCTTCGGGAACCTCATCTTTCGGCGCTCGGACGAGTGGCACGACTACCGCTACTACACGCTGTACGAGGCGTTCGAGAAGGTGGCCCGGTTGTTCCGGGAGACGGAGCGCTACGAGGCGTTCGCCTCGCTGCACGAGGAGTTTCTCTCCGACCTGCGGTCGCGACTGCCGCCGGAGTCCGAACGACCGAACGTGTTTCTCACTTACGAGGGCACCGACGAACCCGAGACGTTCTCGTCGTACCGCCTGCACGACAAGGGGACGAGCAAGAAGCAGTGGCGCGACTTGGGCGTCGCGGACGCCCTCGACGGCACGGACATCGAGAACCTGAGCACGACCAACCGCGGCGAACTCGACTACGAGACCCTGCTCGAAGTCGACCCGGACGTGATACTGATTCGCGGGCACGAACGCGACTCGGCGGCCGAGTTCCGCGAGACGGTGCTGGCGTACATGCGCGACCACGCCGTCGGCGGCGAACTGACGGCCGTACAGGAGGGGCGCGTCTACCGGGGCGGGTACCTCAACCAGGGGCCCATCCACAACCTCTTTCTGACCGAACGCGCCGCGAAGCAGCTCTATCCGGACGAGTTCGGCGAAGTGACCGGCGACGCGGACCTGTTCGACCGCCGGCGGGTCGCCGACATCATCAACGGGGAGTTCTGAGCGGTCGCGGACGCCGGCCCTCGGTTCCCCGCCGCTTCGGCCCGAAACAAAGCACCTATTGGTCCGCCCGGAGTCGTCCGGTGCATGAGCGATACGAGTGTGAAGAACGAAGAATCGATTCGTAACGACGGGCGAGCGGGTCCGCTCCGAATCGCCGTCGTCGGCGGCGGCTACATCGGGACGACGGTCGGCGACCAGTTCGTCGAACACGAGGACGCGAGCGTCGTCGCCCTCGTCGACATCGACGAGTCGGTGCTGGCGGAGGCCGGCGAGGAGTTGGGGGTCGACGCGGACTCCCGCTACGACGACTACGAGACGATGCTGGACGCGGAGTCGCTGGACGCCGTCCTCATCGGGACGCCGCACACGCTGCACTACGACCAGATTCTCGCCGCGTTCGACCGCGACCTGCACGTCTTCTGCGACAAGCCGCTGACGACGGACCTCGACCAGGCGCGCGACCTCGTAGAGCGAGACGAGAAGCGCGAGGAGGTGCTGATGGTCGGCTACCAGCGTCACCTCTACGAGGCGTTCATCCGGGCCCGCGAACTGTGGGACGAGGAGGACCGCGAACCGCGCTGGATAACCGCGGAGGTGTCGCAGGACTGGGTCGACCGCTTCGAGGGCGCGTGGCGGCAGAACCCCGCGCTCTCCGGCGGCGGCTACCTGTACGACACGGGGAGCCACCTGCTCGACGGCGTGCTCTGGAGCACCCGACTCACCCCCGAGGCCGTCTCGGCGAACATGCAGTTCATCGACGACGAGAAGGAGGTCGACGGCCGCGCGAACGTCACGATTCGGTTCACGAACGGCGCCACGGCGTCGTTCTCGCTGTCGGGCGAGACGCCCTGCATGCGCGAGCACATCCGGATGTGGGACGAGCAGGGGGCGATAGCGCTCAACAGCAAGGACTGGGAGCCCAGCGAGTACGTCGAGATAGACGAGGAGAGCGGTGAACACCGCCCGCGCCTCCCGCGCGCCGACCAGCAGACGAAGGCCGAGGCGTTCCTCGAAGCGATCGAGACGGGCGAGGAACCCGCGGCGACGGCGCTCGACGGCCTCCGGGTGACTGCCGTCACCGAGGCGGCCTACGAGTCCGCCCGGAGCGACGGGTCGTTCGTCGCCGTCGACCCCGAGGACGTGGCGCTGGACTGAACTCGACCGACACGCAGAGGGCGGAGGGCGTTGTTCTATTCCACGCCGCCGACGCCCGAGGCGGCGTCCGGCAGGTCGTGCGCCGTCGCGTCGAGTCCGAGGGCTTCGAGCGCCTCCGCGAGGTGTTCGTCCTTGGCGTAGTCCGCGCCGTCGGCCTCGCGTATCTCCTGGGTCTTCGCGAGCACCTCGGCGCGCCGGTCGTCGGGGATGTCGTATTTGTCCGTCGAGAGTTCGATGACGAGACCGTTGTTGTCGTGGGTGTACAGCGAGTAGAAGATGCCCCGGTCGAAGATGTTGTAGTTGCGGCCGTCGTCCTCGATGGCCTGCACCATCTCGCCGAACTCCTCGGGGGCGACGCTGAAACAGAGGTGGTGGACGGAACCGACGCCGCCGCGTTGGCCCCCGCGGTTGGACTGCCGGTCGTCGCTGACGAAGAACGTCACGATGCGGCCGTCGCCGGTGTCAAAGAACAGGTGCGTCTGCGAGGGGTCGTCGAGGTTCGGTTGCCGGAGGACGAGGCGCATCCCCAGGAGGTCGCGGTAGAACGCGACGGTGTCCTCCTCGTTGCTTCCCCAGATGGTCACGTGGTCGGTGCCGGTGGTGTGGAAGGGGCTGTCCGGGAGGTCCGCGGTGACGGGATTCTCTTCACTCATATCAGGACGTACACGCGGAACGACAATAAGTCGGGTAGTAACATTCGAGTCTCCCCGTGCGGTGCGTGCCGGTCCGTTCGGCCGCCCGTCGGCGACGACCCCCGTCGGTACCGGCGAGAACCCATAGCCGTACAAACACATTTTGCGCTGAAGCGAGTGTCCCCCGGACATGGCAAACGTAATCGTCGTCGGAGGCGGTCCCGCCGGTCTGAGCGCCGCGATGTTCGCGCGGAAGAACGGTCTCGAAACCACCGTGTTCGACACCGACAAGACGTGGATGCACAAGGCCCACCTGTTCAACTATCCCGGAATCGGCTCGCAGGACGGAACCGTGTTCATGGAGACGCTCCGCCGGCAGGTGGACGCGTTCGGCGTCGAACGCGAGGAGGCCGAGGTGACCGACGTGTCGTCGGACGGCGACGGCTTCACCGTCACCGTCGACGGCGAGGACCACGAGGCCGACTACGTCGTCCTCGCGACCGGCGCGAACCGCGACCTCGCGGAGTCGCTGGGCTGTGACCTCACCGACGAGGACACCGTCGACGTCGGCGTGACGATGGAGACGAGCGTCGAGGGCGCCTACGCCACGGGCGCGATGGTCCGCACCGAGGAGTGGCAGGCCGTCATCGCCGCCGGCGACGGCGCCGCCGCCGCGCTCAACATCCTCTCGACGGAGAAGGGCGAGAACTACCACGACTTCGACGTGCCGGCCGACGCCGACGAGACGTTCGGCGGCATGGTCGACGAGGACGTCTGAGCGGTCGCCGCGCGGACCCGTTTCTCTCTTTATTTCGACAGTTTCGCCCCGTCCGAACGGAAACTGCAAAGAGCGTCGGACGCGGTGGGAGTACCGGACCCGTGCGATACCACCGAAGCGCAGTGCTCGTCGGCCTCGTCGTTCTCGCCCTCGCGGGGAGCATCCTGCTCGGCGCGCCCGGGAGCGAGGAGACGGTGCTGCCGCGGGAGAACCAACTCATCCAACCGGAGGACACCGGGACGCAGGTGTGGCCGTACACCAGTCGGAGTCGGTCCGTGACGGGCCGAACCCTCGCGCTCAACGTCCTCATCGTCGGCGACCCCGACCGGACGAAGCGGGCGCTGACGAACCGCGCGGAGACGAACTGGACGACCGTCGAGGGTGACGAGGCCACTGCCGGCGAGTCGGAGTGGCAACCGGCCCGCGGCGCGTCGCGCTACACCTACGTCACCGTCGACCCGAACATCACCGGCCGCTGGTTCGAGTCGGAGTACCAGTTGGCGACCGGCACCTACCTCGGCCAACGAGTGCACATCCGCGCGTACCCGGCGCCCTCGGGCAACTGGACGGCGTTTCAGGCGCACACCGAGTACTGGGATTGGCTCCGCCTGCGGCACACCGTCACCGGCGTCGCCCCCGGCGCCAGATTCCTCGAACGCGACCTGCGCGACGAACCGTTCGTCGAGCGCATCAGCCGCGAGTACCACGGTCTCGGCGGGGGCGGCAGCGACGGCTGGATAACGATAATCGAACTCGTCTCGGCCGCGGGCGCGGCCGGCGCGGCCGCCTCCATCGTACCGCTCGGGGACCGACACCGCGACGTCGCCGACGCCGCCGTCCTCCCGGTGACGCTCGCGGGTCTCGTCCTAGGCGTCCGGTCGGCCGGAATCGCGCTGGAGCACGCGATTCCGGGCGTCACCCCGAAACTGTTCGCCGCGGTGCTCTACCCCGTCGTCGTCGCCGGCCCGCCGTTCCTCGTCACCATCTTCGCGCGCGACCGGCCGGCGACGCGGTCGGCGCTGCTCGCCGCCGCGGGACTGGGCGCCGGCGTCGTCCTCGACCTCGGCGCCGTGGGCGCGACGACCGTCTCCGTGCAGTTCGTCCTCCACCGGGTGGCGCTGGTCAGCGCGCTCGGCCTGTTCGCGGTCGGCGTCGCGCGCCAGGACAGGCGGACCATCAGCGCCGGAGCCGTGGCGTGGCTCGTGGCGCTGGGGCTACCGCTGTTCGGCATCGTGTGAACCGAAACGGTGAGTGAACAGGGTCGACGAGGCGGCTACTCCTCGCCGAGCGAGCGGTAGATGGCGACGCCGTCGTTCTCGAAGGCGAGTTCCCAGCGCTGCGAGGCCTCGAAGGAGCGTTCGAGCGTGCCGAACTGCACCTCGCTGGCGCCGCGGACCGTGTAGTGGCCCTTCGGGACGTAGACGTAGTCGGGGTTCGCGTCCACCGACTGCATCGCCGTCTCCACGCAGGTTGCGCTCTGACAGGTCGAGGCGTTCACGTAGGCGTCCGTCTGCCCCTCGTACACCTCCGGCTCCTCCCACTCGACGCCCCACATCCCGACCAGAATCGTCCGCTGGGTCAGCGCCGGGAACCACTCGGCGGCGTCGCCGAGGACGACGAACGTCGCGTCCGACGGCGTCTCGGCCGCGGCCCACGCCATCGCGTCCACCGCCTCGTCGTCGAGGAACTCGGGCGTCGAGGGGTCTGACGGGAGCGTGTTCTGGTAGGCGAGAACCGTCCCCCCGCCGAGGGACGCGACGACGACCAAGAGCGCGACGCCCGCGGCGCGCCAGTCGAGGCCGCCCGTCCGGCCGTCGAGGGTCCGCGCGAACCGTTCGGTGGGGGAGAAGCGACGCACGGCGTCGAAGCCGGCGGCGACGAGGGCGAACGTTCCGACGGTGTAGACGAACCGGGGCTGTTGGAACAGCAGTTCCGCGGCGGCGACCCACGCCGGGAGCAGTAGGTCCCGGCGGACGGCGAGGAGGTAGGCCGCGGCGAGCAACGGGACGAGCGTGTACAGCGAGATGCCGCCGAATATCGCCTCGACGCCGCCGCCGATGCCGCCGTGGGTCCCCGCGGCGGAGGTGAACACGTCGGGACCGTGCGTGGAGACGGCCCAGAGGAGCCACGGGCTGGCGATGACCGCGCCGCCGACGCCGACGACGGCGCCGCGGAGGAGACCGGCGAGCGAGCGGTCGAGCACGAGCCAGAGCAACAGGTAGCTCACGACGGTGAACAGGGTGTACGTCGGGTGCGACAGCACCGTCAGTCCGAAGGCGACGACGCCCGCGACCAGTGCGCGGCGGTCGCCGGTCGTAAACAATCGGTAGCCCGCGCAGATGGCCGTCAGCGCGTACAGGAAGGCGAACCCGCGGACGACCCCACCCGCCGAGAGGTGCCACTCCAGTATCTGCGGGTTCAGCGCGACGCCCGCCGCCGCGACGGTCCCCGCCGGCCGCGAGTCCAGCAGGTCGCGGGCGAGCACGTACACGGGAATCTGAACGGCGACGACGGCCACCGCGGGGAGGAAGCGCGCGACGGCGACCGGGCCGAATCCGATGTCGCGGAGCACCGCGAACACGTAGAACTGCAGCGGCGGGTAGGCGAAGGGGACGCCGTCAGCCGTGTAGCCGGGGATGCGCGCCGGCGGGAGGTAGCCGTTCGCGGCGATTTCGCGGGCGATCTGCGCGTACAGGCCCGCGCCGTAGGCCGGGTAGGGGTTCGTCGCGAGGTACACGGCAACGGAGACCAGTGCCGGGAGGACCGCCAAGACGAGCCACCTGCGGTCGCGCACGTCGAGGGGGTGGCCGCCCTCGTGCCGGGGTGAGCGGGCGAACCGGGAACGAAGCGAAGAGTCTGCCACGTCTACTTCCTCCGAACGCGGAGCGGCGACTGAAAGCTAACGGTACGGCTCGACCAGCGGTACTCGAGCGTCCCCCAGACGGCGAGCGACCCGAGGAGCGCGAGGACGGCGAGGCCCTCGAGGAAGCCCACCCAGCGCGGGAAGGCGTAGGAAATCGCGTTGCGCACCGTCGCCGGAACCAGCGACGCGACGCGCGAGGTCAGCGTCGGTTCGAGGTCCGACGCCGTCCGCGAGGGGAGGCCGAGGCTCGCGGCGCTCTCGCCGCCGGCGCTCTCGTCGCCCGTCCCGAGTCGTTCGGATTCGTAGGGGAAGCCCACGGAGGCGGTCCAGACGACCTCCCCCTCCTCGTCGATTTCGAACGTGCGGTCGCCGTTCGAATCGGTGATGAGCGTGTGGCCGTTCGGCAGGCGGTCGGCGTCGCGCGGCCACTGCATCCGTCGGTCGACCCACGTCCACGACTCGACCCACTCGCCGTTCTCGCGCTGGTACTCTATCACGCGGCCGTTTTCGGAGTCCGCGACGAGCAGCGCCGGACCGCCCTCGTCGGCGGGGATGAAGTCGGGGTTGTGCTGCTCGTACAGTATCGAGTGATTGTCGTCAGTCCCGAGGGTCCACTCCTCCATCAGCCCCCGTCCGGGGTCGATGAACACGACTTGGTCGTGGTTGCGGAGGCTCACCATCACCGCCCGTTCGCCGTCGACGGTGACGGACTCCACGTCGTTGAGGTGCGTCCAATCTTCGGGAAACGGCCCGCCGCTGGTCGCCACGTCGAAATCCGACTGCGCGTCCCACTCCCACGTCGTCAGGTTCGTCGTCGTGTTGACGACGAACACGCGGTCCTGGTAGATGTCGGCGACGAGGAGGCGGTCGGGACCGAGGCGGTCCACGTCGTGCCACCGGGTGGAGTGTTTCCCCGGCGTGATGCGGCTGAACACCTCTTCTGACTCGCCGGTGGTGAGGTTCACCCGTTCGACGCCGTTGCGGGTGCAGACCGTCTCGCCGCACTCGTCGGCGTCGAGGTGGTCGGCGTAGACGAACTCGACGGTCGCCGTCGTGTTCGGGACCGGGTCGACGTCCCAGTACCGGGTGTGCTCGTTCTGGTAGTAGTAGATGCTGCCGTCGGGCGCGAAGGCGACGAGTTCGGCCTGCGCGCGGGGACTGTCGCTCTCGTCGCTGACGAACGCGTTCGAGTCCGTCGCCACGACGGTGATATCGTCTCGGGGCGGGACGACCGGTGCCCGGTCGCCCGTCCGGAACGCCTGTTCGACCGCCGGGTCGCCCGTCACCCGGTCGTTGTTCCGCTGCGCGTCCACGTAGCCGACGGCGAGGACGACCGACGAGACGAGGACCACCGCCGCGAGCAGACCGCGGAGGGCTCGCCGATTGGAAGCCATTACGCGCAGTTCTGCCGTGGGGGTAATAAGGAAGGCGTCTTACGGTCGCCGGTCAGCGGCGGGGGGTTCCGGGCGTCTCGGAGGCGTCCTGAGCCTCCGCCTCCACCGCGCCGCCGGCCGATTCCGTCGCGTCGGTCGACCGGCGGCCGACGACGATGCCGAGGGCGACGACTCCCCAGAGGAGGGCCGCGCCCCACCCGGAGTGAATCGATGCCGCGACGCCCACACGCTCGGTCGTCAGGGGGTAGAGCCACGCGACGCCGCTCTTCGTGAACGAGTCGACGAGGAGGTGCGAGGAGAGGCCGAGCGCCGCCGCCCCGGCGGACCACCGCGGGCGCCTCGCGGCGGCGACGAGGGCGACGACGGCCGCGGCGAACGCGAGCGTGTGCGTCAGTCCGCGGTGGTTCAGCGGGAACGCCCACGCGAGCGGGAACAGCAGGTCGACGTCCGGGAGGACGGCGCCGACGACGCCGGCCCGCGGCGGACGGTCGGTGAACGCGACGACGAGCGCGTACCCGACCGCGGCGTGCGTCGCAACGGCGAACAGGAGGTACGCGAGGTGGTCGAGCGCGGGACCGAGAAGCGACACGGTCGGCGGTACGGCGAGTGTACTTATGAAAACGGGGTTCGTAAGTTCCGTACGAACACCGACTCGGATTCCCAACGGATAAGAGCGAGCCGAGAGGAGTGAAGAGAAGAGATGCCACAGTCGTCGCCCTCCACGGTCCGTCGGCGAGCCGTCCTCGGGACGCTCGCGACAGGCGTGACTGCGCTGTCAGGCGGGTGTGTGCGCCGGTTGCGGACGGTCGCGGGCTGGCGGTCGGCGAACCAAGTCTCGCTCGAAATCAAAACCGTGCCGGCCGACGCGGACCCCTACGCCCTGCGCATCGCGCGTCAGGTCGCGGCGTGGTTCCGGGCGGCCGGTATCGACGCGCAGGTCACGCCGATGGCCAGCGAGGAACTGCTCCGGCAGGTGCTGGTGCAGAACGACTTCGAGCTGTTCGTCGCGCGGCTCCCCGACCAGTTTCACGAACCCGACGGACTCTACTCGCTCTTGCACTCGCGGTTCGCCGACGCCCCCGGGTGGCAGAACCCGTTCGGCTACGCGAACCTCGACGTCGACGACCTGCTGGAGACGCAGCGCACGACCACCGGCGAGGAGCGGCGCGAGGCGGTGTACGAACTCCAGCGGAGCATCGCGCGGACCCAGCCGTTCACACTCCTCTCGTTCCCGGACGACATCCGCGCGGCGCGCACCGACAACTACGGGAACTGGCGGACCGCCGACCTCGACTCCCCGCTGGGCTATCTGTCGCTGACGCGCAGCGGTGGCGACGGCGACAACGCCGCCCTCGCGTCCGGTACGTCGACGTCGAACGGGGCCGACGGAACGGCCGGAGCGGTCCCGAACAGAGGCTCGAATGCGTCGTCGCCGACCGCGACCCCGACCCGGACGCCGACGCCGACTCCCACGCCGACGCCGACCGACGTCGCGACGACGACGGACGAGGCGCGCACCCTCCGGACGGCGACAACCGACAAGCGGGCGACGGAGAACCTCAACCCCCTGTCGGTCGAGTACCGCCGCGACGGGCTCATTACGGGCCTCCTGTACGACTCGCTCGGCGTCGAAACGGGCGACGGCGTCGAGGCGTGGCTGGCGGAATCGTGGGCGTTCTCCGGGGGCGGAAACGCCCCGAGCGCGTCCGTTCGGCTCCGTCCGGACCTGACGTGGCACGACGGCGAGTCGCTCACCGCCGAGGACGTGGCGTTCACGCACCGCCTCCTCGCGGACACCGCGATGGAGACGGGGACGACGACCGAAGACGAGAGCGACGCCCGCATCCCCGCGCCGCGGTTCCAGGGGCGGAACAGCCTCGTCGCCGACGTGCGCGCGACGGGGACCCGCACCGTCGAGTTCGACTTCGTCGAGTGCGAACCCCAACTGGCGACGCGCGCGTTCACCGTTCCGGTGCTCCCCGAACACGTCTGGACGGAGCGGACCTCGCGGGCCTCGGTCAGCGGTATCGAAATCGGCCCCGCAACCGAGGCCATCGTGACGAACAACATCCCGCCGGTCGGGAGCGGTCCCCTCGAGTTCGCCCAGAACACGCCGCGGGAGTCGCTCGTGCTCGAACGGTTCGACGAGCACTTCCTCTTCGAGGCGTCGGCGGAGGCGGGCGTCCCGGCCCGACCGCCCGAGTTCGAGCGGTTGTCCGTGCAGGTCGTCGGCTCCGACGCGACGGCCGTCGAGATGGTGGCCGACGCCGACGCCGACGTGACCGGAACGACCGTCGGCGCCTCGACGGTCCCGCGCATCGGCCGCGCGCCGGACCTCGAACTGCTCGTCGGGCGGTCGGAGACGCCGTTCATCCTCGGACACAACGCCGGCCGGTCGCCGACGACGAACCCCCGGTTCAGGAACACGCTGGCGCGACTCGTCGACCAGTCGTTCCTCGTGAACGACGTGTTCGGCGGCTACGCCCGACCCGCGGTGAGTCCGCTCGCGGGGACCAAGTGGCTCCCCGACGACCTGCGGTGGGGAGACGAGAACCCCGTGACGCCGTTCATCGGGAGCGACGGGGAACTGAACGTCGACCGGGCGAGGGAGGCGTTCCGCGACGCGGGCTATCAGTACTCCGACGGACGGCTATTGGAGGGCAACTGATGGCGCTCGTCGACGTCGTCCTGCAGGTGGGGGCGGGCGTGTCCGCGCTCCTCGTCGTCGCCGCGGTGCTCGTCGTCGGACCGTCGCGACTCCGAACCGCCCCCCGGACCGTCCGGTCGAACGCCCGCGCCGTCGCCCCGACGTTCGTCGCCCTCGTCGCCGTCCTCGCCGCCAACGGCGTCATCCGCGACATCGGCGTCGAACTGTCGTGGCTCATCGGGCTGAACATCACCGGCTACATTCACGCCATCGAGGGAAGCACCGTCGCGTTCGTGCAGTCGTTCGCGACGCCGGCGCTGACCGCGTACTTCGGGTTCGTCTACATCTTCGGCTACGTGTTCCTCCTCGTGTTCCCGCTGGCGGCGTACGCGATGTACGAGGACGCCCGCCCCCTCCGCGTCGTCCTGTTCGCCTACATCGTCAACTACGGCGTCGGCCTGCTCTGTTACATTCTGTTCGTCGCCTACGGCCCGCGGAACTTCATGCCCGACATGGTGGAGCCGCTCCTGTACAACAGTTGGCCGCAGGCGCAGTTGCTGACGAGTCAGGTGAACGTGAACACGAACGTGTTCCCCTCGCTGCACACCTCGCTGTCGGGCACCGTCGCGCTCCTGGCGTGGCGGTTCCGCGGCGTCTACCCCCGGTGGGTACCCGTCGCGCTCTTTCTGGCGGTGTCCATCGCCGTCTCGACGATGTACCTCGGCATCCACTGGGCGACGGACGTGGTCGCCGGTGCGCTCGTCGCGTTCGCGAGCGTCGAGGCGGCGAGCCGCGCCGCCGACCGACAGGAACGGGGCGAGAGCCTGACGCCGACTCGACTCCGGAAACTGCGCGAGTAGTCGAAGAGCGGCGATCGAGATCGAGACCGGGACTCACCGCCGCGAGTGTCGAACCCGACGCCTCAGAACGGGTAGTCGCGGGCGTCGTGCTGGACGGATATCCACTTCGTCTCGGTCAGTTCCTCGAGGATGGTGTCGCTGTTGTAGCCGCCCATCCCGGAGGCGGCGGTGCCCGAGAAGGGGACGTGCGCCTCGTCGTTGATGGGTTGGTCGTTGATGTGGACGTGCCCCGTCTCCATGCGGTCGGCGACGTCCATCGCGGTGTCGAGGTCGCCGGCGTGGACGGACCCCGAGAGGCCGTACTCGGTGTCGTTGGCTATCTCGACGGCCTCGTCGATATCGGAGAACGGGATGACCGGCGCGATGGGGCCGAAGTGTTCGTTGCACGCGGCGGCCATGTCGTTCGTCACGTCCGAGAGGACGGTCGGTTCGACGACCAAGGAGTCCTCGACGCCGTCGAGGTCGACCGTCTCGTCGCCGGTTTCGAGCGTCGCGCCGGCGTCGACCGTCTCCTCGACGTAGCCGAGCATCTCGTCGCGTTGGGACTCGTCGATGATGGGGCCGACGGCGGCGTGCTCGTCGTGGGCACTGCCGACCGGCAGTTCCGCCGCTCGTTCGGCGAGTCGCTCGACGTACTCGTCGTAGACGCTCTCGTGGACGACGTGGCGATTGATGGAGATGCACACCTGTCCCTGATGGACGAACGACCCGAACACCGCGCCGTCGATGGCGCGGTCGAGGTCCGCGTCTCCGGTGACCACGTGGGCGTTGTTGCCGCCGAGTTCCATCGCCTGCACGGCGAGGTTCTCCGCGGCGGTGGCGGCGACGCCGCGCCCGACTTCGGTCGACCCCGTGAACGCGACGGCGTCGCTCTCGGGGTGGCCGGCGACGGCGTCGCCGATGTCGGAACCGCGACCAGTGACGACGTTCAGGACGCCGTCGGGCAGACCAGCCGCCTCGAACAGTTTCGCCACGAGGAGGCCGCCGAGGACGGGCGTGTTCGTTGCCGGCTTCAGGACGACGGTGTTACCGAGGGCGATGGCGGGCGCGACGGCCCGAATCGAGAGGTTCAGCGGGAAGTTCCACGGCGAGATGACCGTGACGACGCCCTTCGGCTTCCGCTGGACGATATTTTCTTTTCCGGGGATGTTCGACTCCTTGTGCTCGCCCGACATCCGGTTGGGGAGCGTCGCCGCCTCGTTCAGGTGGTCGCTCGTGATGGCGACCGACGTGTGGCCCATCACGGACGTCCCGCCCGCCTCGTCGGCGAACAGTTCGACGATGGCCTCCTCGTTGGCCTCCAGTTCCTGCAGCGCCTTTCGGACGACCTCGGCCCGACGGGCGGGCGGTTGCTCGGCCCACTCGGACTGCGCGGCCGCCGCGGCCTCGTAGGCGTCGTCCACGTCGGCTTCCGTCGCCGCCGGCACTTCCGTGACCGTCTCGCGCGTCGAGGGGTCCTCGTCCGCGATGGTGTCGCCGTCGTGGGACCGCCACTCGCCGTCGACGTACAGCGCGTTCCAGTCGGCGTCGATGGAGTAGTCTGTGGGCATGTGTCACCCACTACGGTGCGAGGGGTAAAGCGACGGGCGAAACAAGAGAGAACGCTCGTTACCACCACGTTCAAGTCGCTCGCCGGGGTCGAACGTCGGTTACGGAGGTGTAACCGGGTGACACGCACGCCCTAAAATGGCTATATGCGTGGCGTCCGTACCCCCGGTGTGGTCGGTCGGACCGACTCCGCGCGCGACGCGCGACCGGAGCAGTCGGCGACCGGACCGAACACAATTCTATGTCACAGGCTCAACAAACCGCGGCGACGATCGACGACCTCCCTCCCAGCGCAAAGTTCGTCCGCTACGTCCTCAAACAGGAGTCGAACCTGACGCAGACCGACCTGACCGACCGGACGCACCTCTCGACGCGGACCGTGCGCGACGCCCTCCGGAAACTGGAGGAGGCCGACATCGTTCAGGAGGACGTCTGCCTGCGAGACGCCCGAAAGCGCGTCTACTCGCTGGACGACGCGAACTGACCGCGGCGACGCCCGTTCCCGACCGACGCCGGCGACTCCCCACCGAGATGCATCTCCACCGGGTAGAGACGAGGTTCAGCGCCGCGCCCGGAGCAGTCCGAGTCGACCGGCGACGAGCCCCATCGCCGCGCCCGCGAAGTGGGCGACGAGGGCGCTGCCGGGCGCGCTGAACGAGAGCGTCAGCGCGACGGCGACGGCCGCGACGACGGCGATGACCGCCCGCGGCGCGAGGCGGAGCGTCCCGAAGAACGCGTCGGCGGCGGGGTTGGCCGCGAGGACGTAGCCGACGAGCGCGAACGCCGCGCCGCTAGCGCCGAGCACCGCGGTCCGCGCGCCGAGGAGGCCGCT
The DNA here is from genome assembly GCF_031624495.1 of Halogeometricum sp. S1BR25-6. Taxonomy (NCBI): domain Archaea; kingdom Methanobacteriati; phylum Methanobacteriota; class Halobacteria; order Halobacteriales; family Haloferacaceae; genus Halogeometricum; species Halogeometricum salsisoli. Next base: position 383,710 of record NZ_JAMQOP010000004.1, read on the forward strand.
CGCCCAGACGTGCGCGACGCCGGCCAACGCCCCGGTGACGACGAAGAAGGCGTAAAAGCGGAGTCGCGTCGTCGACGGGGCGACGAGCGTCCCGGCGACGGCGACGACGACGGCGTTCGAGAGCAGGTGCGCCGGGCCGGCGTGGGCGTAGACGCTCGTGAGGAGCGCCCACGGCGGGAGCCACACCGGCGGTCCGAGGGCGAACAGTCCCAGCAGACCGACGAGCGAGGCCGCCCACGCGAGGAGGGAGACGACGACCATGGCGAGGAGCGTCTCGATAACGGGGTTACCGTGGAGGACGGAGGAGCGCCGGCCGTGACCGGCGTCGTACGCGGTGGAGGACACGGTTTCTCTGCCGATGTCGGGTCCGGCGAAGCAAAGCTCTTCTCCCGCGGAGCGCCGTCGCGGCGGCGGGAAGCGGTCGCGTCACGTCTCCGGCCGTCCGTACCGCCGTCGGTCGCCCGCGTTATCGGTCCGACCCGTTCTCGGACCCCGCGGTCAACGTCCGCCCGCGGTCGGTTCCGACGTCGCCCGTGTGACAGAGTTGGCCTTCAAATCGGGCCTCGGCTCCCGCGTCCGCGGCCGTGAACGTCGCGTCGGGGACGTCGGGTGTGCCGGACGAGTCCGAAGAGCCCCCGCGGCGCGCGTCTCGGCGCTCCGCCTCCCGGAGGCGGAAGAACTGCCGATGGACGCCGGCGAGGTAGGCGGCGAGGAGGAGGCCCGCGCCGGCGACGGCGACGACGACGGGGGGGAGCGGTCCGGTGAGCGCCTGGATGCTTCCGAGAGCGAGTCCGACGGCGCCGGCGACGACGAACAGGATGGCGACGGTGATGAGCAGGGCGGCGCGGGCGTTCGCCGCGGCGTTGAACCGAATCCAGTCGGCGTAGCTCCGGACGAGCGTCCGGCGGAACGCCCGTTCGGAATCGGTCTCGGCCGCGCGCTCCAAGTCCGCCGGCGAGGCGCCGGCGACGCGGGGCGAGGCGGTGTAGGTGACGCCCGCGGCGACGGCGCCCACCACGAGGAAGGCGAGGCCGCCGCCGAGGTACGGCATCGACCGCAGGCCGACGGTTCCATCGGTCAGCGACAGCACGGAGACGACGACGCCGAGCAGTCCGACGGAGAACCGAAGCAGACGCATCGCCTTCCGGTCGATGTCCTCGAGGGTGTCGAGTTGCTGGTCCAACGTCCGCCGGGCCTCGGTCGTCGCCACTCGGAGCGCGGCGTCGGGGTCGCCGTCCGAAGCCGAGCCGTCTGGTTCGTCTGGCATCGACGCTTGCGACTGCGCGCGCCGGTCAGGTTATACTGTCGACCGGAGCGGTCGCGGGTCGGGGACATCACGGTCGTTCAAGGCGGCGCCGGCGGTAGGGGTGGGCGTGACGCTCGAAATTCGCAGCGACGAACGGGTCGACGTGAGAGACGTGACGGCGGACGTGGCTGAGGAGGTCCCGGAGGGAGCAGACGGCGTCTGCACCGTGTTCGTGCAGCACACCACCGCCGGCGTCGTCGTCAACGAGGCGGAAGGACGTCTCCTCGCTGACGTGGAGGGGGCGCTCGAACGACTGGTCCCCCGAGAGGACGGATACGGACACGACGAACTGGACGGCAACGCCGACGCGCACCTGCGGTCGATGCTGCTCGGGTCGAGCGTCTCGATTCCGGTCGAAGACGGCGAACTCGCCCTCGGGACGTGGCAGTCGGTACTGTTCGTCGAGTGCGACGGGCCGCGGACGCGGTCGCTGCGGGTGGCGGTGACGGAGTAGAGGAGAGGAGAGGAGAGGAGAGGAGAGCAGAGGAGAGGAGATAAAAATAGACCGTCGAGAGGCGAAACCGGGTTCGCGGTCACCGACGGCGCGTCGTCAGGTCGCCGGCGACGATTTTGCCCCCCTGTTCGAGGAGCGGCGGGGCGTCGTCCCAGCAACTGTACCAGAGACGGTGGCCGCGGGCGACGACGATATCGGCCCGTTCGCCGCACTCGTGGCAGCGTTCCCGGTTGGGAGAGTGAATGAGACGCATCCTCAGCGGCGGTCCTCGGCGGGGGTTTCGTCCCGGTCCGCGGCGGTCGTACCGCCTCGACCGTCCGGTGACTTGCGGCGCTCGTTCGTCATGTTCCGGACGACGACCCCCAGCGTCAAAGCAGTACGCGTCGCCCGTCGGACGACGCGAAATCTTACTTGAGACTATTTTCACTCCGCACCGAACGCTTATGTAAGTTTGCTAACAACCTGCACACAATGTTCGAGATACGAACGGACCACAACATCACGACCGGGCGGTCCGGTCCCGTGGTCACGGTTTCGGACGTCCGCCAGATACACGGGTTCCCCGCCCCCTCCGACGACGACGCCCCCACCGGTGCCGGCCTGACCGTCGCCGTCATGGACTCCGGCGTCGACGAGAGCCACGGGGTGTTCGACGACATCGCCGTGGAGCACCACAACTTCACCAAAGCGCCCGACGAACCGTACGACCAGGTCGGGCACGGAACCGGCGTCGCGGGCCTCATCGCACAGCTTTCCCCGGGTATCGAGAAGATAGTCGACCTCCGAATCTTCGGCGAGAGCGGGAGCGGCAACGGTCGGTCCATCTTCGACGCCTACGAGTGGGCGCAGTCGCACGCCGACGAACTGGCCACTATCAACCTCTCGTGGGGCGCGCAGACGCAGTCGCCCGACATCGACCGCGAGCACACGAAGCTGATGAACGCGGACGTGCAGGACGTGGTGGCGGCCGGGAACACCGGCGACACCAGCGGCAGTCCGGCGACGGCCGAGGACGCCTACGGCATCGGCGCCATGAACGAGGAGAAGGAGATGACCCGGTTCAGCAGCTACAACCCCGGCGCGGTGGAGAACCCCGACGTCGTCGGTCTCGGGAAGGACGTGAAACTGCCGCGCGCCTCCGGCACGTCGATGGGTACGGTGCTCGACGAGAACTACGTGAAAGCGAGCGGAACGAGCTTCAGCGCCCCAATCGCCGCCGCGGCGATGAATCTCTACATCGAAGTACGGGGCGAGGGATCACAACGGCCGTTCGAGCGCACCGCCGTCGACATCCCGGGGACGCCGCGGGACGTGTACGGCTACTTCCGCTACGACCGCGCGGTGACCGCCGAGGCGACGACGGGCGAGGTGGAGACGTTCGACCTGCCGTTCACCGACCACGAGGGCGTGGCGCTGCCGGAGGGGTGGCTCGAATCGCCGACCCGCGCGGTGCTGGAACGGGACGAGGAGGGCGAGACGGTCATCCGGTTCGAGTGAGAGTCCGAAGAGAGAACGGCGAGGCTACGACGCACCGGGTTTGCCGCGGCCGTCTCCCGCATCCCGGCGCGTCGCGAGGACGTGATGGACGAGAACCGCCGCGACGACGCCGGCGACGCCCCCGACGGGGATACCCACGAGGAGCGACGGCCACACGTACGGGTCGAGGGCGGCGGTGACGGCGAGGCCGACGGCGACGAAGGCGACGAGACCGACGGCGAGGCTTCCGACGACGGCGACGAACGACGAGCGCGAGCCGTCCGTGCCGAGGCGCGCGGCGAACCGGGTCCGGTCAGCCTCAACGACGGCGCCCGCCGCCCCGCCGACCGCGCCGGCGACCGTCTGCGCGGCCGCCGAAGCGGTCCACAGCGCGCCGGCGAGGAGCAGGCCGAGGAACGGGACGCCGTCCGCGAAACCGCCGACGGCGCCGTTCGCGACGGCGACCCCGAGCGTGACGGCGCTCGTGAGGAGGGAGACGCCGAGACCCGTCGCCGCGCCGACGAGGGCGCCGCGGCGAGCGCCGGCGCGTTCGAGGTACGCTGTGATGCCACCGGCGAGGAGTGGCGCGAACAGCGACAGGAGCGGGAGGAACGCGGCGACGACGCCGACGGCGACGCCCGCCGAGACGTTCCGGGCGGTGCGGCGAGTGACGGCGCGACGAATCGAGAGGTTCATGCGAAGAGCTACGTCGCCGGAGAGCCGGTCCGTGTCGATGGTTCTCGAAACTGGAGAGGGAGCGTCAGCTCACGGGTCGAGCAGTCGTCAAAAATGGGTGGAGTCGCGCTTATCGGCGTCGTCGTCGGACGGCGACGAGCGCCGCCACTAACGCCGCTGCGGCGATAACGGCGGTCCACGTCGGGACGTCCTCCGGACCGAGTCGGAGCGGTTCATCGTTCGGGACCGATCGTTCGCCCTCTGTGGGCGCGTCCAGCGCCGCCGGCGCGTCGCCGGACGTCTCGGCGTCGTCGTCGAGCGCAACGTCGTCCGCGCCGTCGGCCGATTCGGTGACCGGATCGTCGTCGGCCGCGGGACCGTCGGACGCGTCGTCGGAGGGGGAAACGGCCGCGTCGTCCGGTTGGTCGACCGAGTCGTCCTCGGCCGCTGAATCGTAGACGCCCGAATCGGTCGCGCCGACGGCGTCGACGGTCACGGACGCCGCGCTGACGTCGGTCGGGTAGGGGGACCCGTCCTCGTCGCCGAGCGCCGACACGGATACCGAGACGTCGGTCGTTCCGGGGGCGACCCCCGAGAGCGTGACCGCCGCGACGGTGACGGGGCCGGCGTCGTCCGTGTCCATCAGCGCGGCCTTGAGGTCGGCGCTCGCGCCGTCCTGCGCCACTTCGACCGTGTGCAGTTTCGGCTCCCCGAGTAGCGTCACGTCCGTGATGGTCGCGACGGAGGAGTCCGAGAGGCCGACCGCGAGGTCGTACGCGCCGACGCCGCCGTCGACGCCGTCGACCACGAGGTGGACGGTGGTCGTCTCCGAGACGGCCATCCGTTCGGTCGCCGCGTCCACCCGCACGGTCGTCACCCCGGCCGTCGCCGTCGCCGACGCCGAGACCACGGCGAGGAGGACGAACGCCACCGCAACAATCCGAACGAGGCGTCCGGCCGCGCTGCGAGACGTGTTTACCATCGTCGGACCTCCGTCGTCATGGTCTCAGGCGACCTCGTTGTAGTACAGCCACTGCACGTCCAGGACGTCGAACTGTCCGTCGCCGTTGAAGTCGAAGGCGTCGGGGTTCTGCGTCGTGGTCGGGCCGTTACGGGCCGCGAACAGCGTCTGCACGTCGAGCACGTTCACGACGCCGTCGCCGTTGACGTCCTCGTGGACGCCGTCGCCGTCGGCGTCGATCGCGGGACCGGCGGAGTCGCCGACGACGAGGGTCGAGACGGTCAGCGTCGCGCCGTCGACTTCGGTGACGTCGTACGCCTCTCCGGACTCGGTGCCGAGCGTCTCGACGTCGAGGACGAGGTCGGTCTCGCCCTCGGCGACGCCCTGCACCGAGACGGTGCCGAGCGTGACCGCGCCGGTGTCGTTCGTGTCGACGAGGACCGCCTCTATCGTGACAGACGAGCCGTCCTCGGCCATCTGCACGTCCGAGAGGCTTCCGTCGCCCGCGAGTTCGACGTCGGTGATGGTACCGACGCTCGAATCCGAGAGCGAGACGGTGATGCTGTACGCGCCGACGCCGCCGGCGGCGGGGTCGACCACGATGTCGTACGAGCCGGTCTGGTTCACGCCGAGAAGGTCGTCCTCGGGCGAGAGCGAGACGGTCGTCGAGCCGGTTTCGACCGGCGCGTCGGACTCGTCGGCTTCGACGGTCACGGTGACCGTGTCGGTGTCGATGCCGCCGTTACCGTCGGCGACTTCGACCTCGAAGGTGAGCGTCGCGTCGTTCTCCACGTCCGGTGCGGTGAACGTCGGGGACGCCGCCGAGGCGTCCGAGAGCGTGACAGACGGGCCACCCGTCTGCGTCCACGCGTAGGTGAGCGCGTCCGAGTCGGCGTCCGAGGAGCCCGATGCATCGAGCATCACGGACGTTCCCTCGTCGGCCGTCTGGTCCGCACCGGCGTCAGCGACCGGCGAGGTGTTCGTCGGTTCGTCCGGTTCGTCGGCTTCGACCGTCACGGAGACGGTGTCGGTGTCGATGCCGCCGTTACCGTCGGCGACTTCGACCTCGAAGGTGAGCGTCGCGTCGTTCTCCACGTCGGGCGCGGTGAACGTCGGGGATGCCGACGAGTCGTCCGAGAGCGAGACCGACGGACCGCCCGTCTGCGTCCACGCGTAGGTGAGCGCGTCCGAGTCGGCGTCCGAGGAGCCCGACGCATCGAGCGTCACGGAAGCGCCTTCGTCGACCGTCTGGTCGGCGCCGGCGTCAGCGACCGGCGAGGTGTTGGGCTGTTCGGTCGTGACGGAGACGGTCGTCGTGTCGGTGGTGCTTTCGCCACCCTCCGTGGACGCCGTCACGTCGACGTCGTAGTCCCCGGTCGCGGCGTCGTTCGGGACGGCAACCGTGTACTGCACGGTGTCGGAGCCCGAGACACTCGTACCGGCGAACCAGAGCCAGCCGTCGGGGCCGGGGATGAACTGGTTGCCCGCACTTCGACTAGTGACTGTCCAGCCGTCCGGGAGGTCGGTCTGCAGCCCGATGCTGGCAGCTTGGATCTGCGCGTCGTCGACGCCGACCTCCGTCGTGAACGTTATCGTGTCACCGGGGGAGACTGTCGTACTGTTCGCCTGCTGCGAGACGGTTACGCCGTCGACCGCCGCGACCGTCCCGATCGGTCCGAAAACCGAGAGGACGAGCGTGAGCGCGACGAGTGTGGCGGCCGTCTTCGTGTACCGCTTCTGTGTCTTGTTTTTCATTCTGTGTGTTGGGTTTGCTTGTCTCACTGTGCTGGTCGACGCACGCGACGGGTCGGCCGAGAGTGGCCGGTGTCGCGCTGCGACCGATGAGGGTCGAAGCCTCGGGCATCGCGGGATCAGTTCGACCGGCGCGGTTCGGTGTAGATGGTTACCCCCGAGGGTGCCGGCCGGTGCCGACCGCCGACGTTCCAGGTGTATCTGGGCCGTCATCGGTCCACGTCCGCGCGTCGTCGGTGCCCGTCCGCGGTCGACCACTTTGGTCGACCGTGCGATCGGCAGCGACGACGAGTGCGGAGTTTCGGCTCATCGGTTCAGAGGTTCGAGTGTCGCTACTGCGAGCCACCCTCCGTCGTGAGAATCTCGATGGCTCGAACCTCGGGGTTCTCCGCCGAGCCCTTCTCGAAAGCGATAGTGACCGTGCCGTCGCCGTTCTCGGTCACGGTGAAGCTCTTCATCGTCCCCGTCGCGTGGCCGACGTCGGCCACCGGGTCGTACTGCGTGAGGACCTGCTGGCCCTCGACGGAGACGTTGAACGCGCGGTCGCCGGGTTCGCTCGCTCCGGAGAACGAGTTGGCGAAGTACAGACGCACTTCGACCTCCTGACCCGAGTCCGCCGCGAACTCCCACGTCATCGGTCCGTAGCGCTCGGTGTCGAACACGGCGTCGGGCGTGGACGACGGAACGGTGTCGTCAGGCGTGACGTCCGCGCCGGCGGCGTAGTTGCCGGCGTCGGGTCCGACCGAGGCGAGGTACGGCGAATCGGTGCCGGTCGCACCGACCCACTCGGGACCGTCGTCGGTGGCATCGAGCGCATCCCCGCCCGCGTTCACGCGGTAGAGGACCTGCGCACCCGACGAACCGTCGTCGCCCGCGCTCTCGTCGTACTTCAGCACGACGACGTTCGAGGTGAGGCCGGTGTCGGCGTCGCCGTCCTGTACGGCGGCGACGAAGTGATTGAAGCCGCCCTCGGCACCAGAGCTCGACGTGTTGATGAGGGAGACGTCGACCGTCGCCTCGCCGTTTCCGTCGAGTTGGACGGTCTGGTAGTCGACGTTCTCGGCCGTGTTGGCCTCGAAGTCGACGAGTTCGTAGCCGTTCGCCTGGTTGGCGAGTTCGAGCTGTCCCTCAACGTGGAGCAGGGAAACCGTCGCGCCGGCGGGACCGGAGACCGTAACGGTCTGGTCTGCCTGCGAGACGGTCGCCGCGCCGTGCTGTGCGTCGAGCGCGCTCGAGTCGAGCGAGACGCCGTCGACGCCGAGCGTCGGCGCGGGGGCGACGTCGGCCTTCGCGGCGGCTTCCGCGCCGCCGTCGGTGCCGTCGCCGAACAGCGCCGTCGTCTGCGTGCTGCCGTCGGCGTACTCGACCGTGACGGTCGCACCGGTCATCTCTAACCCGGAGACGGAGCCGGCCGCGCCCGTGCCCTGCGCGTTCTTGATGCTGGTCGGGTCGATGTCGACGGAGAAGGCGAACGTCTCGCCGGCGTCGAAGTCGTCGAACGTCGCCGTCAGTTCGTCGTAGCCGTCGGCGCTGCTCTGTCCGTCGTGCGGTGCGGCGAACGACCCGCCCTGCAGGCCGGTCGCACTCGCGCCGCTGTCGGGGGAGAAGCCCTTCGAGCCGGAGTCACCGGCGGTGCCGTCGGGGTCGAAGACGACGTCCGAGAGCACCGCGGTGCTCAGGTCGTAGGTGACCGAGGTGATCTGCTCGTCCCCAGTGTTCGTGATCGACAGCGAGTCACCGCCGTAGGTGCTCGCGTCGATACCGCTGTTCGCGGTGACCGCGAAGTCGGCGGCGGCTGTGGAGTCGCCGTCGTCACCGGAGCCGTCGACCTCAGTCACCGTGAACGCCGAGAGCTTCGCGTTGTCCTCGACGGTGGCGAAGTCAACGTTCAGTTCGCCGTCGGTGACGTTTACGACGAACGTCTCCGTGGTCGCGGCGTGCGCGCCGCCGGCGGTCGCATAGATGTCGTAGTCGTTCAGGACCTGCTGGCCCTCGATGGAGGCGTCGAAGACGCGGTCGCCCTCGCCGCCGTCGTTCGCGACACCCTGGTAGAGTTCGGCGAACTGCAGGGTGACCTCGTACTCACCGTTCTCGACGGGGACGGCGTACGAGAAGTCGCCGTACCGCTCGGTGTAGTACAGTTCGTCGTCCTGCGTGTTCGCTATCTCGGGGGTCGCCGGCGTGCCCGCGTTGCCCGTCGTGAACGTCTCGCCGCCGTTGAAGTTCGCGTCGGCCGCGTAGACCGTTCCGTCGGCCGCGGCGTACTCCGGACCGCCCGCGTTCACGGCGAAGACGACGTCACCGGACTGGCCGTCGTCGGTGCCGTCGCCCGCGCTCTCGTCGTACTTCAGGACGACCACGTCGGAGGCGAGGCCCATGTCGCCCGAGGCCTCACCGTGCGCGGCCACGAAGTAGTTGTAACCGGCCTCGTCGCCGTCGTCGGCCGAGCTAGTCAGCGTGACCGGCACCGTCGCCTCGCCGTTCGAGTCGAGGGTGACGGTGTAGTACTGGACGTCGACCGCGTTGTTCGCTTCCAGGTCTTCGACGTCGTAGCCGCCGTTCGGGACGTTGCTCAGCGCGAGTTCGCCCTCGACGCGAACGAGCGTGACGGTCTCGCCGGGCTGACCGGTGACCGTGACGGTCTGGTCCGCCTGCGAGACGGTCGCCCCGTCGTGGTAGTCGTCAAGGACGTCGGTGTCGAGCGAGACGCCGTCGACGCCGAGCGTCGGCGCCGGTGCCTCGTCATCGGTCACGACGGCGGTCGCGCCGGCGACGCTGCCGTCACCCATCAGTTGGGTGGTCTGAGTCGTGCCGTCCTCGTAGGTGACAGTGACCGTCGCGCGAGCGAGTTCCAGACCCGAGACCGGACCGGCCTCCTGAGAGCTGATCGTGGCACCCTTGATGCTGGTCGGGTCGTTGTCGGCCCAGAACGTCGCCGTCTCGCCCGACTGGAAGTCGTCGAACTCGACGGTCATGACGTCGTAGCCGTCGTCGGCGTTCTGGCCATTGCGCGGCTGGGAGAACGCTTCGCCGGTGCCGGGTTGGGTGACGATGCCCGTTCCGCCGTCGCTGGCGATGTTGAGCCCTTCACCGGTCGGGTCGCCCGCGGTTCCCTGCGGGTCGAACACCATGTCCGGCAGCGTCGCCGTGCTCAGGTCGAACGACACTGAGGAGATGTTCTTCTCGCCGGTGTTCGTCACCTGGAACGTGTCGCCGCCGTAGGTCGACTGGTCGATGTTACCGCTGTCGGGCGTGATCTCGACCAGCGCCGAGCCGGTCGCGTCGCTCCCGTCGCCGTCGCCGACGGTAGCGCCGTTCGACCACACGTTGATCAGCTGCTGCAGTTCCGTAAGCGAGATAGTCTCGCCGCCGGTGTTCGGCACTTCGGAGCCCGACGACCAGAGGGTGATCGCCCACTGGAGCTCGCCGAGCTGGATGGTCGCGTCGTCGCCGTCGCCGTGACTCGCGACCGCCTGTACGACGGTCAGGTTACCGTCTCCACCGTCAGTGTCGGTGTCCTCGACCGTGACGTTCACGATGTCGGTCGCAGAGTCCTCGCCGTCCGAGACGCTCAGCTGAAAGGTGAACGTCGCGTCGCCGTCCACGTCGGGGGCGACGAACGGCGCCTGCTGACCGTCGCTCATGTCGAGCAGTCCGGACGGGCTCCCGGCCGTCTGCGTCCACGTGTAGCCGAGCGCGTCGCCATCCGCGTCGGACGAACCGGACCCGTCGAGGGTGACCTGCTGGCCCTCCTCAACGGTGACGTCCGCGCCGGCGTCGGCCGTCGGCGGCGTGTTCGCGGGCGGGTTCACGTAGTCGACCGAGATGTCCGTCCACGTCGCCGGGAACGCGCTCGCGCCGTTGGACGTCGAGATGACGCCCACCGCCGGCGCGACGCCGTCGGACGAGTCGAACCAGCTCGCCGGCACCGCCGTGGTGTCGACCTGGGTCGTCTCGCCGTCAATCTCGTACTCGGCGGTGACTGCGAACTCCTCGACGCCGTTGTTCGGCGCGGGATCGGTCGTCGGGTCCACGGTCATCCGAAGCGTCGGAGAGCCGCCCGCGACGGCGCTGTCGCTGGTGGTGCCCTGATCTTGGAATGTGTCGTCGACTTCCTTCGCGAACTGGACCCCACCGGAGCCGCCGTCGGCTGCGGCGACCAGTTTCACGTAGTCCGACTGGTCACCAGTACCGATGAACAGACCGGCCGACTGGTAATTAGCCGGGTTTTCCGGGAAGCTGCTCACCGTCGTCTCGACGGTGAACGGCTGGTCGGGCGTGTCAACACCGAACTGGAAACCGTACTGCTGCGTGTTGGTGTCCGAGTAGGCGTCGCCGTTCGGGACTCCTTCGACCGTCAGCACCTCAGCGGCGCCGCCGACGGTCATCTCCGTCGGGTCGTACAGCTCCTGGTAGTCCTGCCCGTTCGTCATCAGTCCGGTCCAGCCCTGACCGCTCTCGCCGAACAGACCGAGTTCGGAGAAGTCGTACTGGACGGGGAGCGTCGTGTCGAGACCGTTGTTCGGGTCGACGGCGAACGGGTCCTCGGTGTCGTCGAGACCGTCGTTGTCGTCGTCCGGGTCGTTGAGGTTCGACTCGCCGTCGCCGTCGAAGTCGACGGGCGTGGATGCCGCGGAACACGGGTCGGTGCCCGCGTCGAGTTCGTCGGCGTTGTCGTAGCCGTCGCCGTCCTCGTCGAGCGAGGCGTCGTCGGCGCCGGTGCACTGCTGCCCGTCGCCGCTACCGTCGGTGCCGTAGTCGACCGGCTCGAAGATCGTCACGTCGCCGCTACCGCGGTTCGCCGTCAGCACGATACCCGGGAACGGGCCGTCGTCGCCGACCGTCGCGATACCGAGCGGCTGCGAGCCGGTGTTGAACACCGTTTCGACGTTCGTCGCCGTCTCGCCGTCGGCGCTTAGCTGGATGCGCTTGACCGAGCCGCCGAGTTCGACCTGCAGGAGGTCCCCCTGCATCGCACTGCCGAAGTTCGAGGCGGTGTACTCGGCCGTGCCGCCGGTGGGACCGAACAGGACCTTGTCGCCGTTCTGGTCCACCATCGTGTTTGCGCTACCGGCGGGCGCGCCCGGGTCGGGCGACCCGCTCGTCGGCGGGATGTAGTCCGCCTCGGCCGGGTTCACCACACTCGCCGGAACGGGCGAGTTCGATTCCGTGATGTCGAACACCAGGTTCCCGTTCTCGTCGTAGATGTCCGCACCCGTCGGGTTCGCGCGGATAGGCGCGGCGTGGCCGCCGTAGACGCCCTCGTCGACCTTGACGAGTTCGTCGCTCTTCGAGTAGCTCCCGTCCTCGTTCGGGTGGTTCGTCACCGACGCAGCGTCGGCCACGATGTTCCCGCTGGCGTCGGCCGGTTGGCCACCCCAGCCGCCGTTCGGTCCGTGGTCGGCGGCGTAGATCTGGCCGCTCGTCGTGACGACGAGGTCGTACGGGTTGCGGTAGCCGGGCGAGTAGACCTGGACCGGCCCGTCTTCGACTATCTTGGCCTGGTTGATCCCGTCGTTCCCGCCGAAGGGAAGGTCGTCGCCGTCCGTCCCGTCGTCGTTCTGAATCGTGGGGATGGCGTAGTAGAACTCCAGGTCAGGGTAGCTGCCGTCGTAGTTCTGGAGATTCTTCGCCTGGTAGTCGGCCTCTATCTGCGCGAGATCGACTTCCAGAATGGCGGCCGAGAGCGCGAACTCGGGGGTGTGTCCGAAGTTGTCGCCCGGCGCGCCCTTGTTCGTGTTCCCGCCCTGAGCGACGTACAGCGTGTCGCCGTCGGCCGAGAGGTCGAGTCCGTTGGTCGCGTGGTTCTCCTCGGACCGCGGCAGTCCGAGCACCATCACGTCGTGGTCGACCTCGCTCGATTGAAGCACGCCGTCGCTTCCCGGCGAGAGGGTCAGTCGAGAGATCGTACCGGAGTTCGTGTCCGTGTCGTCATCGTCCTGCCCCACGTCGATCGACGGGTCGCTGGAAGAAACGTAGACGATCGGATTCTCGGCCGTCCCGCCGACGGTCAGACCGGTGATCTGCCGGTCGTTCTCGCCCGCGTTGTACTCCCCGAAGTCGTCGTGGTTGGGAATCTGCTTGATCGCGTCGGTCGCGACCTGTCCGACGACCTCGTAGCTGTTGTCGCCCGTGCGCTCGACGTCGAGCACGTAGACGGTGCCGCTCTGCACCGAAACGTAGAAGCGCCCGTCGGGACCGACGTCGATAGCCGTCGGGTTACCCGCGCTGAACCCGTCGAGCTTGCTCTTCGTGAAGTCGGGGTCGACCGCGCTCGCGCCGTCGCCGGAGAGCGACACCGTCAACGGGTCGTTCGACCCCGTGTGTGCGACGGAGAGTGTCGCGCTCGCGGAGTCGGCGCTCGACGGCGAGAACGTCACCGGAATATCCGTGGACTCGCCGGGGGCGAGCGTCGTCTGGGACGCCGACCCCGCCGAGAACGCACCGTCGCCGTCGACGGAGACCCCGTCGATGGCGATGCTGGTGTCGCCGTCGCCGCCGAGATTGGTCACAGTGACTGTCTGTGTCTCGGACTGGCCGCTGAGAACCGAGCCGAAGTTGACGCTCGACGGACCGCCGAGCGTGTTCGGTTCGGGCGTCGCCGGGACGATCTCGATGGCCGAGAGCTTCGCGTTGTCCTCGACGGTCGTGAGGTCGACGTCGATTGCGCCGTCGGAGGGCGTCACGACGTACGACTTCATCACGCCCGCGTCGTGGCCGACGTCAGCGTGGATGTCGTAGTCGTCCAGCACCTGCTCGTCCTCCACGGAAACGTCGAAGAGTCGCTCTCCGTCGTCCTCGGCGTATATCTCGGCGAAGTACAGGCGGACCTCGTACTGCTGGCCGCTCTGCACGCCCTCCGAGAACGTCCACTGCTGGTCGCCGTACACCTCGGTCTGGAAGACGCTCGCCGGCGTCCCCGAGGGAACGGACGGCTCCAAGGAAACGGCGTCGCCCGTCTGGTACGTCTCACTGCTTCCGGAGTGGTACTGCTGCCAGTCGCCGGACCAGTCCGGTCCGTCGACCGCTGAGACGTCTCCTCCGCCCGCGTTCACGCGGTAGAGGGCGTCTCCCGGTGCCGCCGCTGCCGTGCCCGAGAAGGCCACGGAACCGGCGACCACTGACGTGATCATTAGCACCGCTACTAGAACGGCGGTGATTCGGTTCGTCTCTCGTTCTATCATGTCGTCATCTGATTATTTGGTTGAATCGCGTCTGATCGTCCGATCGATTCCGCACCTACCCCAGAAACAGCGAATTCACACGCCGAACCGGGTGAATAGTTGACGTCCCGATTGAACTATCAGTATTAGTACAATACCGAGGCGTATCGAACCATTACGAATCCATAACGTCTCGTTGAGCGAGTTGTGTCGAAAGTAGGACGAACGCAGGTCGGGGTTAGGGACGTGTGAACTGTACACGCTGGTCGGTCCCCCTGTCGAGGGGAGCATCGGCGACCCGCGTCGGCGTTCGCGGACCGTCGCGAGTGATGCGGTTAGGGAACGGGCGGAGGGGTTCGAGCGAGAGCGACGGCGCAAACGAGGGCAGCGGAAAGGTCGTCGTAAAGCCGTACCGAAGCGGCGTTCGAGGGCGGCGGCGTCCGACCGAGCGTCGGGTACGATCGCCGGACTCTACCGGGAGCGCGGGGACACAGAGAGAACTAACAACGCGACGAAGACGACGCCGAAGGAAGCGACAACGGTGAGAGGTGACAGCAGTTCGGCGAAGAACCCCGCGACCAGGGCGAGACCGAACAAGGAGAGCGCAGCCGGGTAAGGAGTCGAGCGGCGAATCTCCTCCTCCTCCGGGAGTGCGAAGTCGAAGTCGAGGTCCGCCGCCGCCGCGGTGAGTTCGACGTCGACCCACCGGCGGTCCGCTCGCACGAACCCGGCGTCGGCCAGCTTGACGAGGTGGTTCTGGTAGAGGGCCGTGTAGGCGCTCTTTCGCTGTGCGTGCGTGACCTCGGCGACCGAGATGCCGTGCTCCGCCGCGGCGACGTGTTCGGCGAGTTCGCCGATGGAGACGGGACAGCCGCACTCGCGGAGGTGCCGAAGTACGTGTCGTCGACGTGGGTTTCCGAGCATCTCGTAGAAGTCGTCCTCCTCGATATCGACCGGACCGTCGCCCCCACTGGACGACTGAATGGCTACCGACATGATACTACGTGAGAAATAAAGATACATTGTTATATGAGCAGTACCGAAGTATCCGGAGTCGGGCGAGGGTCCAAGAATCGGAGCGAAGACCGCGACTAGAAGCGAAACGAGGGCTTTAGACGGCTAAACCGGCCGTTAGCGGGTGGTCGAGCGGGGTCACGCTCCCGGAGAATCCTGTCGCACCGGTCGTCTCATCGACCCCCCAGACGACGAACAGCACGTAAGAGCCGAGCAGTCCATACGCCTCGGGGTCCGGTAGCGAGCGGTCGGTCCGGAGCGCAGTGAAGAAAAGAACTGTCGCGAGCGTGAGAAAACTCGACCCGAGGCGGCGACGACCACCCCTACACGACAAAGAGGAGGCCGACAGCGTCTCGCGGAACTCCGCCAGCCGGCCGCTCCCCGCGTAGATTGCCGCCGTCGCGGCGAGGATGGTCCGCCGTGTACCGCCAGCGACTCGTCCATACCGCCCTCCGGCCGACGCGGGAAGGCCAAATCGGATTGAACTCCCCGCTCGAAATCAATCTGAATTGTCTTAGTGCAACTCCGTTGGAAAGCTTTATCACCGTCTCGTGGACACTACATGTTGCGACCGATATCACCGACCCACGACATGTGGGTTAAACAGCCCGGAGGGTCGAGTAGTGGCAACCATGGACTGCCCCGACTGCGGTCACGACCGGACGAGCGTCGTCGACACCCGGACCGGCGAGGACGGAGCGACCGTCCGCCGTCGACGGGAGTGTCAGCGGTGCTCGTTCCGCTTTACGACGTACGAACGACCCGAGTGGGAGACCCTCCAAGTGAAGAAACGCGACGGACGTATCGAACCGTTCGACCGGGGGAAACTCCGCGCCGGCGTCGAACGGGCCGTCGAGAAGCGGCCCGTGGACGCGGCGACCGTCGAGTCGCTGGTCGAGGCGGTGGAGCGGGAACTGGCGGGGCGGGGGACGCGTATCGTCTCCTCCAGCCTCGTCGGCGAACTCGCCTCCGACCGCCTCCGAGACCTCGACTCGGTGGCCTACATCCGGTTCGTCTCAGTGTACGAGGCGTTCTCGGACCCCGAGGAGTTCCTCGACGAACTCGACCGGGTGCTGGACGACCGGTTCGAGCGGTCCGACGGTTCCGACGACCCCGACGCGACGACGGACGACGACTCACCAGATGGCACGCACACAGACGACGCAGACGACTGACGCACAGCCACGAGCCATACTCGAACGCGCGCGACGCGGTCACGAAGACGTGCTCACCGACGAAGTGACCGACCGACTCCTCGAAGAGGCCGAGCGCAACCTCTACGATGGCGCGTCGGCCGACGAGGTGTACGAGGCTCTCGAAGGCGTGACGACGGCGCGAATCGAACGCGACCCCGCCTACAAGTACGTCGCCGCCGACGTGCACCGGCAGCGCTACTTCCGCCGGGTGACCGACGAGCGACTGACGGGCGAGGCGGCCGACGGCGAGACCGAGACGACGTACCGCGAGACGTTCCGCGCGAACCTCGAACGCGGCGTCGAGGAGGACCTACTCGACGAGCGACTCCTCGACGGCCGGTTCGACCTCGACGAACTCGCCGCGTCGCTCGCCCTCGAACGCGACGAGAAGTTCGACTACATCGCGATGTCGACGCTGACCCAGCGGTACTTCATCAAGACCGAACAGGGTGGCGAGCCGCTGGAACTGCCGCAGGCGTTCTGGATGCGAGTGGCGATGGGTCTCGCCATCGAGGAGGACGACCCCCAAGAGCGGGCCTTGGAGTTCTACGACGTGCTCTCGCGGCTCCTCTTTACCCCCTCGACGCCGACGCTGTTCCACAGCGGGACGACCCACCCGCAGCTGTCTTCCTGCTATCTCACCACCGTCGAGGACGACTTAGAGCACATCTTCGAGTCCTACAAACACCACGCGCAACTGTCGAAGTGGAGCGGCGGCCTCGGCAACGACTGGACGAACCTCCGCTCGGAGGGGGCGCTCATCAGTAGCACGGGCGTCGAGTCGACGGGGACGGTGCCGTTCCTGAAGATAAGTAACGACGTGACCGCAGCGATAAATCGGTCGGGCAAGCGTCGCGGCGCGGCGTGCGCCTACCTCGAAGCGTGGCACATGGACTTTCCCGCCTTCTTGGACCTGCGGCGGAACACCGGCGACGAACGCCGCCGCACGCACGACATGAACACCGCGGCGTGGGTGCCCGACCTGTTCATGGAGCGGGTGGAGAACGACGAGGAGTGGACGCTGTTCTCGCCCGACGAGGTGCCCGAACTCCACGAGACCTACGGAGAGGAGTTCGCCGAATTGTACGAGGAGTACGAGACGAAAGCCGAGAACGGGGAACTGCGGCAGTACGAGACGGTCGACGCCGCGGACCTCTGGCGGACGATGCTCACCCGCCTGTTCGAGACGGGGCACCCGTGGATCACGTTCAAGGACCCCTGCAACGTCCGGTCGCCGCAGGACCACGTCGGTACCGTTCACTCCTCGAACCTCTGTACCGAGATAACGCTCAACACGAGTTCCGACGAGCACGCCGTCTGCAACCTCGGGAGCGTCAACCTCTCGAACCACGTTTCGGGCGAGGAACTGGACCGCGACGCGCTCTCCGAAACCATCGAGACGGCGATGCGGATGCTCGACAACGTCGTCGACCTCTGTTTCTATCCCACCGACGAGGCCGAGTACTCCAACATGCGCCACCGACCCATCGGTCTCGGCGTGATGGGGTTCCACGAGGCGCTGATGCAGACGGGAACGTCGATGGCCTCCGAGGACGCCGTCGAGGCGGCCAACCGCTGGCAGGAGTTCGTCTCCTACCACGCCCTCCTGAACAGTTCCCGCTTGGCGAAGGAGCGAGAACCGTACGAGACGTTCGAGGGGAGCAAGTGGGACCGCGGACTCCTCCCGCACGACACGGTCGACCTGCTGGAAGAAGAGCGCGGCCGCGAGATTCCGACCGACCGCTCGGAGACGATGGACTGGGACCGGGTGCGCGAGCACATCGCCGAGCACGGCATGCGCAACTCCAACACGATGGCCGTCGCGCCGACGGCGACGGTGTCGACCATCAACGGGACGACGCCCTCCATCGAACCCATCTACTCGAACCTCTACGTTAAATCGAACATGAGCGGCGACTTCACCGTCGTCAACGAGCAGTTGGTCGAGGAACTGAAAGACCTCGACCTCTGGGACGAGGGGATGGTCGACCGGATGAAATTCCACGACGGGTCCATCCAGGAGATAGCGGACATCCCCGAGGAGACGCGCGAACTGCACCGGAGCGCCTTCGAGATAGACCCGCGACACCAACTCCGCCTCACCGCCCACCGCGGGCAGTGGATCGACCAGTCCGTCTCGCACAACGTGTTCTTCCCGAGCACCGACGGCTCCCTCCTCGACAGCGTGTACAAGACGGCGTGGCGACTCGGGATGAAGACGACGTACTACCTGCGGACGCTCGGCGCCTCGCAGATAGAGAAGTCGACGCTCGACATGGACGAGTACGGCCGGACGCAGCGACGGGGCGGAGACGCGGCCGACGGAGACGAGGGCGCGGCGACCGACGGTGGTTCCGACCCCGACTCCGGTCTCGCCCGCGTCGAGGACCCGACGTGCGACGCCTGTCAGTGAACGTCTGAACTCGATTACCAATGCCCATACTCAATCACGACGCGGAACACGACCCGAACAAGATACTGCCCATCGACTACGACTGGGCGCGCCAGTACTACCGCGACGGCGTCGCCAACAACTGGGTGCCCGAGGAGATACCGATGCAGGACGACGTCGCCCAGTGGAACGGCGACGAACTCACCGACTCGGAGAAGCAGTTAGTCGAGTGGAACCTCGGCTTCTTCTCCACCGCCGAGTCGCTGACGGCGAACAACATCGTCCTCGCCCTCTACGAGTACGTCACCGCGCCGGAGTGCCGGCAGTACCTCTTGCGGCAGGCGTACGAGGAGGCTATCCACACGGACACGTTCATCTACTGCTGCGACTCGCTGGGGTTCGACCCCGACTACCTCTACGGGATGTACGAGCGCGTTCCCTCCATCCAAGAGAAAGACGACTTCGTCGTCGACCTGACGCGGAACCTCGACGACCCCGATTTCGAGGTCGAGGACACCGAAGACGTCCGCGACCTGCTCCGGGACCTCGTCGGGTTCTACGTCGTCATGGAGGGGGTGTTCTTCTACGCCGGATTCGCCATGATGCTCGCGCTCCGACGGCAGAACAAGATGGTCGGCATCGGCCAGCAGTTCGAGTACATCATGCGCGACGAGTCGCTGCACGTGGGGTTCGGCGTCGACCTCATCAACCAGATCCGCACGGAGAACCCCGGCGTCTGGACCGACGAGTTCGGCGCGGAGGTGCGCGACCTCGTGGAGAGGGCCGTCGACCTCGAACAGATATACGCCCGCGAGGCCTGCCCCGACGACGTGCTCGGGATGAGTTCCGAACAGTTCGCCGAGTACGTCGAGTACATCGCCGACCGCCGACTGGGCCAGTTGGACCTCGAGGCGAGTTACGGAACGGAGAACCCCTTCCCGTGGATGAGCGAGGCGGTCGACCTGAACAAGGAGAAGAACTTCTTCGAGACGCAGGTGACCGAGTACCAGAGCGGCGGGTCGCTGGATTGGTGAGGCCGGTCGGTCCGCGGTAGGCAGGTCCGAACGGAGGTGTAATGAGTCGCTACGCCCCGGTAGGGACGTTCAACCGCGCTGCGAGTCGACCTCGTCGACGGCGTCGCGCATCGCGTCGACGTCCTCCGAGTCGAGGCCTGAGTACTCGCTTACTCGCCTCCTAACCGCACGACTGCGTCGCTCAGTACGTCGACGGCGATGTCGAGGCTCCGCTCGTCGATATCGAACGTGGGGGAGTGGTGCCCGCCCGGGTGGTTCGTGCCTACCACCGCGTACGCCGCGTTTCCGCCGTTCTCCTTCACCCGTTTCATCAGGTACGTCGCGTCCTCGCTGGCGCCGAAGTCGGCGGACGGTACTGTCTCGGTCACGTCGGGGTGCGCCCGCGCCGCCGCCTCGACGGCCCCCGCCGTCGCCGGGTCGCTGTCCTCCCGCGGCGCCTCGCCCTCGACGGTCACGCTCACGTCGCACCCGTGCCGCTCCGCGGCGGTCCGAATCACCGTCGAGCACTCTTCGAACATGTACTCCATCAGTTCCGTCTCTTCGCCTCGGACCTCCGCCTCGAAGGCGGCGCGGTCGGCGACGACGTTCGTGTGGCCGGGCGCGCCGCCCTCGACGTGGCCGACGTTGACCCGCGTCGCGCCGCCGCCGTGACGGGGAATCGCGTACAGGTCCGACGCCGCCGACACCGCGGCCTGAATCGCGTTGTCGCCCGCTTCGGGGTTCTTCGCCGCGTGGGCGGACGTTCCCGAAAACTCGACGCGGAACCGGCGGACGGCGAGCGTCTTGACGACGCCGGCGACGACGGTGCCCGTCGGTCTGTCGAGGCCGAGGTGGACGGCTAAGAGGGAATCGACGTCGTCGACGCATCCGCCCGTCGCCATCGCCTTCGCGCCGCCGGCCACCTCCTCGGCGGGTTGGAAGAGGACCTTCAGCGTCCCCGAGAAGTCGCTCTCTTTCACCGCTTCGAGGACACCGAGACCAATGGTCGCGTGCCCGTCGTGGCCGCAGGCGTGCATCAGCCCCTGGTTCTCCGAGCGGAAGCCCTCGGCCGTCGGACGGTGGTCCGGGTCGTCCGACTCGGTGACGTGCAGGGCGTCGATGTCGACGCGGAGGGCGATAGTCGGTCCGGGGCCGCGTTCGAGAACCGCCACCGCGCCGGTGTGGCCGCCGTGGAGGCGTTCGAGCACGTCGGGGTCGACGCCGCGTGCTCGCGCTCGTTCGAGCCACCGCTCCAGTTCCGCCTCGGGCGGCACCGACAGGCGGTTCTCGGGGTCGGTGATATCCGACCCGTAGCGGAGTTCGTCGACGCCGATTCGCTCGGCGTACTCGACGACGCGAGCGGTCGCGGCGAACTCGCACCACGCCGGTTCGGGGTAGCGGTGGAACTCCCGGCGAACCTCGCACAACCGGTCTCGAACCGTCCGCGACGCTGACCCGCCGGGGTCGCCCCCGTGACTCATTCAGTCGAGCACCGCCCGGAGTTTCTCGGCCGCGAGGTTGCGCCCCGAGACTTGGAGCACGACGGTCTGACCGGCGAGTTCGTCGCCTCGTTCGAGCGCCGCAGCGACGGGCGCGCAGGCCGCCCCCTCCAACACGAGGTGCTCTTTGAGGAGCATCGTCTCCACCGCCGCCTCGATTCGCTCGTCGCTCACGAGCACCATCTCGGCGAGTCGGTCGCGGAGTATCTCGGTCGTCAGGGCGAACGGAACGCGCGATTGGAGGCCCTCGGCGTAGGTGTCGGCGTCGTCCCGAGGCCGGAGGTGGCCTTCGGCCCACGCGTGGTACATCGCGGGCGCGTTGGCCGACTGGACGCCGACGACGTCCGCGTCCGTCATCTCGCCGACGGTGAGACAGTAACCCGAGGCGCTGCTGCCGCCGCCGACGGGGCAGAACAGCGTGTCCACTCGGGGAAGTTCCTCGACGACTTCGAGGCCCGCCGTGGCGACGCCGGCGACGAGTGCGGGTTCGTTCGCCGAGTGGACGTAGCGGTAGCCCTCCGTTCGGGCCCGTTCCTCGGCCCACTCGCGCGCGTCGTCGTAGTCGCGGCCGACGGGGTGTACCTCCGCCCCCATCCGCTCCATCGCGGCCACCTTGTCGGGGTTCGGGTCGCCGGGCACGGCCACGAGGACCGGAATATCGAACGCTCGTCCCGCGTACGCGACGGACTGGCCGTGGTTGCCGGTGCTGGCCGCGATGAGACCCGGGTCGTGAAACTCCTCGTCGAGACCGGCGCAGAGGTTGACCCCGCCGCGGACCTTGAACGCGCCCGTGGGAAGAGTGTCCTCCCGCTTGAGGTAGACGTCGGCGTCGAGTTCCGCGGAGAGGTGCTCGCTCCGGACGAGGGGCGTTCGCGGGAGGTGGCGGGCGACGACCGACCGCGCCTCGTAGACGTCCGCGAGCGTCGGCGGAGTCAGGTCGTGGTACCCGAACACCGTCGTCTCGTCCGGCGACTCCACAGTGTCGTACGCTGTCATCGGTCGTGATACGCGGTGGCACGTATAAAGACCGGGGGAGGTGGAATCGCGAGCGAATCCGGCGAGTTGCGGTCGAACTGAAAGAAGTCGTGACGTTCGCCGAGAGCGCCCCCTACCTGCCATGAGTTCTTTGTGAGCGTAGAGGGACAATGCCCCATGAGCAACTCAACAGGCACCGTCTCGAAAGCCAAGGCGGTAGGCGAGGCATTCCGCGAGAAGAACGTCACCTTCCTCGCGGGAAGCATCGCCTACAACGCGTTCGTCTCCTTGGTACCGATTCTCCTCTTCGCCGTCTTCGTCGTCGCGTTCTTCGGAGCGGGATGGCAAGAGCAGGTGTTGTCGGTCGTCACCGAGAACGTCTCGCCCGCCATCGGAAACTTCATCGAGCGCCTCTTCGCCACGCAGTCGAGCAGCGCGACGGGGTCGTCCGTCATCGGCTTCGTCGTGTTGGTCTGGAGCGCGCTGAAGATATTCCGGGGTCTCGACACCGCCTTCTCCGAGATTTACGAGGTCACCCCCGATAGCTCCATCGTCGACCAAATCAAGGACGGCCTCGTCGTCCTCGTCAGTCTCACGCTCGCACTCGCTGCCATGGTGGCGGTGACCAGCGTGTTCGGAGCGTTCCAAGGAGTGATTCCGTATCTCGGTCTGCTCCTCCCGGTGGGTCTCGCCCTCGGTCTCATCGTCGCGTTCTTCCCCATCTACTACGTCTTCCCGGACGTCGACGTGTCCGCGCGGGAGATTCTCCCGGGGGTCGTCATCGCGGCGGTCGGATGGGCGCTCCTGCAGGGCGTCTTCCAGATATACGTCGCCCGCTCGACGGCCGGCGGGGCCGACATCGTCACCGGCATCATGCTGCTGTTGACGTGGCTGTACTTCACGGGCGTCGTGCTCCTCCTCGGAGCCGTCGTCAACGCCGTACTCGGCGGGTACACGGAGCACATGAGCAGGTCGCGAACCTAACGCAGTCTGAACCGCGCGGGCGGTGTCGTCGACCGCGACGTCGCCGCCCGACTTTCTCGCGTACGTGCGCTCGAACTCGCTGACGAATCCTCTCATCTCCGCGTACTAATCGTCGAGCAGATGCCGCGTACCGTCGGCGGCGTCCGACGACTCGGTCGGCGAGTAGACGCGGTAGTACCCGCCGTCGTCGTGAGCCGGGAGCGGCGACGGAGAGGCTCGCTGCGAGACGGAGCGACGACGTAGCGTTCGGAAGGAGAGAAACGCGGGGGACGGTGCGGGCCGTGCGGCCGCGCGGATCAGTCTGGCCGACGCCGACATCCAGTTGATGATCTGAGTCGACGGACGCCGGGCGAGCGACTGTTTTTCTCTCAAAAGAGAGACCGTGACGACGTCCGGGCGGTACGTCGGTCGAAGGCCGGGCTTCGTCGACGCGACGGCGGACTCGTCGAACACGTCGGCGCTGCCGGACCGCATCACTCGTCGCCGAACTCGCCGACCGTTCCCTCGCGCTCGACGAGGTGGTTTACGCTCCCGTTCTCGCCCACGGCCGCCGGACTCGCTATCGCCGCGCGGGTGAAGGCGATGCCGCGTTCGACGGCCGTCGGGAGGGCGTCGCCGCGCGCGAGTCGGGCGGCGATTGCGCTGGCGAGCGTGCATCCCGACCCGTGCGTCACGTCCGTCTCGATTCGCTCCGACGCGAACGTCTCCGCTCCGTCGGGCGTGACCAACACGTCGCGAACCTCGCCGTCCGCGTCCTCGACGTGCCCGCCCTTGAACAGCACCGCGTCAGCGCCCCACTGGAAGAACCGGTCGGCCGCCGCCGTCCGCGAGTGCTCGGAGTCGGGCCACTCGCCGGTCAGTTCCTCCGTCTCGTCGGCGTTCGGCGTCACCAGCGTCGCGTGCGCGAACAGGTCCCGGTAGGCGTCGACGGCGTCGGCTTCGAGCAGTCGGTCGCCGGAGGTGGCGACCATCACCGGGTCGACGACGACGGGACCGCCGTAGCCGTCGACGGACTGCGTCCGTCTGCTCGTCGAGGTTTCCTCGACGCTGTCGAGGCAGTCGTCCACCGTCTCGATGGCCTCGGCCGTCGCCAACATCCCGAGTTTCACCGCGCCGACGTCGAAGTCCTCGCGCACCGCCTCGAACTGCGCGCGAATCTCCTCTGTCGGGAGGACGTGCGTCGACCGGACGCCCGCGGTGTTCTGCGCCGTGACGCCGACGACGACTGACCCGCCGTAGACGCCGAGTCGCGTCATCGTCTTCAGGTCTGCCTGGATGCCCGCGCCGCCGCCCGAGTCGCTCGACGCTATCGTCAACGCGTACGGCGGGGTCTGCGGGTCGGGGTCCGTCATCGGTTACGCCTCCGTCTCCACGACCCGCTCGATTCGTTCGTCGCCGTCGGGCAGGTCGACGCCGCCGAGGCCGGCGATCGCGTCGAGGAACGCTATCTTGTAGCTCGCGGGACCGGCGTACTCGCCGAACTGGCCGTCCGCGGCCGCCTCGCCCGCGACGCCGAACGCGAGCGTCCCGGCGAGCGCCGCGGTCAGCGCGTCGTCCATCGCCCCGGCGAACGTCGCGACGGTGACGCCCTGCATACAGCCCGTGCCGACGACTTCGGCCATCATCGGGTGACCGGCGCGCACCTCGAAGGCCGCCTCGTCCGTCGCCACGACGTCCGTCTCCCCGGAGGCGACGACGACGGCGTCCGCTTGCCGTGCGACTGCCACCGCCGTCTCCGCGATGTCGGCGTACTCGCCGACCGACTCGACGCCGCGCACCTCGCTGTCCGCGCCCGCGATGGCGGATATCTCGCCGTAGTTGCCGTTTATCACGTCCGGTCGCACCTCGGAGACCAGACGCTCGGCGACGCGGTCCCGCGTGGGCGTCGCACCGACGCCCACGGGGTCGACGACGAGGGGGACGCCGTTCTCGTTGGCCGCCTCGCCCGCCGCGACCATCGCCGCCTCGCCCGCCTCGCTGACCGTCCCCATGTTGAGGAGGCACGCCTGCGCGCCCGCGACCATGTCGGCCACCTCGCGTTCGTCATCGGACATGACCGGTAGGCCGCCCCAGTATAGCGTCGCGTTCGCCACGTCGTTGACGGTCACGGCGTTAGTGAGCGAGTTGACGAGCGGTTGCTCCCGCCGGACGGTCGAAAGCGCTTCGTCGGGGTCGACGGTCGGGTCGCTCATCGCTCGACCCTCCCGGTCCGTACGCCGTCGACGGCGCGACGCAGGTCGCGCGCGGCCGCCTCGGGGTCGTCGGCGTCGGTGATGGCGGAGACGACGGCGACGCCGTCCGCGCCCGCTCCGACCACTTCGGCCGCGTTCGCCGCCGTGATACCGCCGATGCCGACGATGGGAATCTCGACGGCGTCGGCGATAGCGGTCACTCGGTCGGTGCCGACGTTCGACTCGTCGTCCGAGACGTCCTTCGTGTCGGTGGCGAAGACGGCGCCGACGCCGAGGTAGTCCGCGCCCGCGCGTTCGGCCGCGACGGCACCTTCGACCGTCGAAACCGACCGACCGACGACGGCGTCCGGACAGAGTTGCTCGCGCGCGACGGCTATCGGCAGGTCGTCGTCGCCGAGGTGGACGCCGTCGGCGTCGACGGCGGCGGCCACGTCCACGCGGTCGTTCACGACGAACGCGACGCCCGCCTCGCGGGTGAGTGCTCGGAGTTCACGACCGAGTTCGTACCGCTCTCGGGCGGTGGCGTGTTTCTCGCGCATCTGGACGACGTCGACGCCGCCCGCGAGGGCGGCGCGGACGGTGGCGACGGTGCCGCGGCCCCGCGAACGGTCGGCCTGCGTCACGAGGTACGTTCGCATCTCCGTATTCATTGGTTGTATCTTCGAGTGTTCCGCGCAAAACACTGTCGGAGCGACGGGAGCGGAAGAGACCGACCGCGGTCGAAAACGACGGCGTCAAAATCGGAGCACGCGACGGTGGGCGACGGCCGAGGGGTAGCACAAATGCTCGCTTGCGTCTACGTTGGGGTTATGCCCCTCAAGGTCGATACATCTGACGTGAACACGACACGACGGTCCCTCGTCGGTACCTGCGGCATCGGAACGCTCGCCCTCCTCGCCGGATGCATGGGCAACGGGGGCGGAGACACGGAGACCGAGACGACCACCGGAACGGAGACGGGTACTGAGACGCCAACCGGGACCGAGTCGCCGACGGACGCCGAGACGGAAACGCCGCCGGGCGAAGGCACCGGCAACGAGACCGGCGGGACGCGCCCGGAGGGAACGGGCGGGCCGGGCATCAACATCGCGTCGACGGACGACGCCCCCGACGCGCCCGTCCGTCCGTCCGTCGAGGTCATCGAGGACACGGCCACCGAAGAGCACCCGCCGATGCTGCGCGCGACGGTGACGAACGAGAGCGACCAAGCGGTGACGCTCGGCGAGGGGCGCGCTATCGTCTTCGCCTACCAGTACGACACCGAAGAGCACCTGATGCTCCTGCCGGCCGACGAGGACTACCCGGCCGAAGCGGGATGCTGGCGGCTCACGGACGGCATCGCGGTCACCGAAGAGTACCGGACGGTGACGCTCGAACCCGGCGAGTCGACGAGTCAGGACCTCGGTCTGTACGGCGCGCCCACGCAGGAGGACGTCTGCCTGCCGGTGGGCGAGTACCGCTTCGAGTCGACGTTCTCGGTGATGGACGAGGCGGGCGGCGAGGAGCAGTCCTCGTTCACCTGGGGGTTCGGCGTCCTCTTGGAATGAGCGAAGAAGGGAGACCGAAAGAACCGGCTACCGCACGGCGACCGATTCGACCGCCTCGCGCGACGGGGCGGCCGACTGCACGCCCTCGCGTTCGGTCGAGAGGGCGCCGGCGACGGTTGCCAGCCTGACGGCCGCCTCGAAGTCGGCCCCGGCGGCCAGTTCGGCGCCCAAGTAGCCGACGAACACGTCGCCCGCGCCCGTCGTGTCGACGGGGTCTACGGCGGGCGGGGCGACGGAAAGCGTTCGCTCGCCGTCGACGACGACGCCGTCTTCTCCCCGAGTGCGGACGACGGTCCCCTCGAAGGCGTCGATGTCGCCGCGAAGTCGGTCGTACTCGCCCTCGTTGGGCGTCACCACGTCGACGCAGTCGTGAGCGAGAATCTCCGCGGCGCCGGCGGCGGGCGCGGGGTCGTAGACGACCGTCGGTCGGTCCGGGCGGTCCGCCAGTCGGTCGAGCGCCGCGCGGACCGCCTCGGGCGGGAGTTCGTTCTGCACGAGGAGGCAGTCGGCGGCACAGCAGGCGTCGAGGCGGTCGGCGACGTAGCCGTCGTCGACGCGGCCGTTCGCGCCGGCGAGGATGGCGATGTAGTTCTCGCCCGTCTCGTCGACGGCGATGTACGCCGCGCCCGTCGGCCCGTCGGTCCGCGCCACGCCGGTCACGTCCACGCCGCGGTCCGACAGCGAGTCGAGCACGTCGTAGCGCCCCTCGTCGTCGCCGACCATGCCGAGAAGTCCCGCGTCCGCGCCGGCCGCCGCCGCCGCGACGGCCTGGTTGGCCCCCTTCCCGCCGAGATACGTCTCCGCGTAGGACTCCCGGAGGGCGTCGGGCACCGACCCGACGGACACCGTCTCGCCCGGCGCGGGGAACCACTCGTAGCGCTCCGCCGTCGACCGAACCCACTCGGTCGAGGTGTACTCCATATGGTCGACGTTGATGCTCCCGAGACTCACGACGCGGCCCATACTCGCCAGAGAGGCGGGTGGGATAAGTCACTTCAGTTCCGCGTTCGCTCCGTTTCCATGCGATTAAACGACGCCGGGAGAAAAGGGAAGCCATGAGCAGACGAATCATCCTCGACACCGACACCGCGGGGGACGACGCCATGGCGATTCTCCTCGCCGCGTCGGCCGACTCGCTCGACCTCGAAGCGCTAACGATGGTCGCCGGCAACGTGGAGTTCGAACAGGAAGTCGAGAACGCGAAGCACACCTTGGGCGTGGCCGACGCGACGGACGTGCCCGTCTACGAGGGCGCGCGGACGCCTCTCGTGAAGGACCACGAACACGCCGAACAGGTCCACGGCGAGGGCGGGTTGGGCGGCGAACTCCGCCCGGAGACGGACGTGGAGTCCGCCGAGGGTCACGGCGCGAACGCCATCGTCGAACGCGCCCGCGAGTCGCCCGGCGAGATATCGCTGGTCTGTATCGGTCCGCTGACGAACGTCGCCCTCGCCCTCCGTCTCGAACCCGAACTGGACGAACTCCTCGACGAGGTGTTCGTGATGGGCGGCGCGGTGAACACGCTCGGCAACGACACTCCCTCTGCGGAGTTCAACTTCTGGGTCGACCCCGACGCGGCGAAAGTCGTCGTCGACGAACTCGACGTGACACTCGTCGACTGGGGTCTCACGCTCCGCGACGGGACGTTCGGCGCCGACACCCTCGAAGAGATAGACGCGATGGACACCGACTACGCCGAGTTCTTCACCACCATCATGGAACGCGCCCGCGAGTTCGCCGTCGAGCAGTACGGCGAGGAGACGACGAGTCAACCCGACTCGCTGACGGTAGCTTCCGCGCTCCACCCCGACCTGATCACCGAGTCGAGCGAGTACCACGTCGACGTGGACGAACGCGAGGGGATGACCCGCGGCTACAGCCTCGTCGACGAACTCGGCGTCACCGACGGCGAACCGAACGCCCGCGTCGTTGAGTCCGTCGACGCCGACCGCTTCGAGACGATGTTCCTCGACATGCTCCGCCACGCGGACCCGGAGCGGTCGCTGTAGGCGCCTCGCAATCCCGGTTTGCGGAGGAATCAGTTCTGACCGTCGGACGAGACGGCCACTACGTCCGGTACAGCAAAACTAGCTTTGCTGTCAAAACCCCCGCTGACGGGTCGGCGGCGACGGATTCTATCGCGCGCCGCCGTCGCGTCCGCCGAACGGTCGACCGAACCACTGTTGAACGCCGCGCGCGTAACGCCGACGATGCCCGTTCCCCCGCCGAACGTCGACGAGTTGGACGTGAGCGACGACCCCGTCGAACCGCGCCCGTACGCCGACCTCGTGGCGGCCGTTATGGAGCTTCGGTCCTGCTCGAAATCGGACGCCGAGACGTGGGTCGACGACGCCGGGACGGAACGCGCAGAGCGCGTCGTGTTGGCCCGTTGGCGAGGGACTCGCGCCGCTTCCGAAGAATAGCGACGCTCGTGGACCGGTCCGGAGGTTTATCAACTCTCAATGCAACAGTCGCCTATGCCTAACCGTCTCGGGGGGAGTCAGATCGCCGGGTACGCTTCCTCGGACGGCGGACGGACGACGAGCGAGCGGGTGCTCTGTCTGTTCGACCCCGGAGAACCGGCGGATGGACAGTTCCTGCAGGTAGCCGAGTCCTTGGCGGACGGGGGTCGGTTCGTCGTCCCCGTGCGGGACGCGAGCGTCGCCGAGTCGCTGAAGCCCTCGTCGTCGGACGCGTCGGCCGACTACGAGACGCGCTTTTTGGAACGGCCGTCGACGGTGACCGCCGAGTGGGTGACCGACGTCGTCGACCGCTTCGACATCACCGTCATCTTCGACATCCGCGACCGGAAGGCGATGCTCGGCGGCGGCGAACTCGCCCTCGCCTCGGGCGGTACCCACGTCACGGTGACGCGAGACTCGCAACTCGAGGGCATCTCCTCGGTGCTCGTCCCCGTCGCGCGCGGCCCCCACCTCGACGCGACGCTCGATATGGCGCGCGCGTTCGCCGAGTCGTCCGACGCCTGGGTCGACCTGTTCCACGTCGTCGAAGAGGAGGAGACGGAGAGCGACGTCGACGACCTCTTCGAGTACTGCTCGGACCGGCTGCTCGGGTTCGCGAACTTCGATACCTGGCGCTACGAGGGCGAGGAGGGAGAGTCGCCCGCGCAGGCCATCGTCGAACAGTCGTCGTACTACGACGCGACGGTCGTCGGCGCCCCGCAGAAGGGTCGACTCCGGGAGTTCGTCGACGGGTCAACGACCGAAATCGTCCAGTCGCTGTGCGAGAACGCGGTCGTCACCGTCCGGAGCGGTGAGGTGGAGGTGTCGCGGCTCGACCGATGGCTCGGCGAGTTCCTCGCCCCCAAGCGCTGAACGGGGAGAGGCGGCGACGAGCATCAGTCGAAGCGGAGACGGTCGCGCGGCGGGAGCGGCGTTATTCGATGGGGAACCGGAGCAGCGCGCCGACGCCGTCGAACGCCGCTTCGAGGCGCTCCGTCCGGTCGAGTCCCTCGGGCGCGACGACGCTCTGGCCGCCCTGTTCTTCGACGCGTTCGGCCAGCGACTGGACCTCCTCCTCGGCGAGCGAATCGGCGACGACGAGCGTGTCGACCGCGTCGAGTTCGAGCGCTCGCTCAACGTCCTCGCGCCCGCCGATGGCGGTCTCCTCGTCGTCGTCGAGCGCCGCGAAGAAACGTTCGAGCGTCCCTCGGGCGTCGGTCGTGCCGAGTTCGCCCGACTCCTCGGCGGCGTCGACGAGTTCGCGGAGACCCTGTTCGGAGGCGTACTCCGCGTCGAACGGGCCGACGGCGGCGTCGGCGAGCGGTTCCGAGAGGTGGTCGCCCTCCAGGAACCGCTCGGTGGTCACTTCGCTGCCGCCCACGAGGAGCGCCTCGCCCGCGAACTCGGTACCGGGGGAGGCGTCGTCGACGGCGTCGGACGGCGCGTCGTCGAGGAACACGCGGGCCGCTGCCTCGCCGATCTCGTCGTAGAACTCGTCGGCCCGCTCCTGGCTTCGGCCCTGGAAGTCGTCCTCCTGGCCGCCCGCGGCGGTCTGCTTGCTCGGCACGTCGCTCTCGACGGTGTCGACGTGCTCGATGGTCTCGCCGTCGTACCGGCCCAGCGTCGCGCTGTCGCGGGAGACGACGAGGAGGCCGTGCGTGTCTGTCTGCGTCGTCGCCGGCGAGAGCGGGTCCGTGTCGAACTCGTTACCGTACTCGTACGTCCCCGTCGAGATGGGCGTCGGCAGGTCGTCGAACACGTGCGTCACGAGTTCGGTGTCGACGACGCCGACGTAGGCGACCAGCCCGTTCTCGGGCGTCTCCTCGTACTCGTGGAGGACGCGGCGGGTCTCTTCGAGCGCCTGTTTGAGCGGTTTGCGGACCTCCTCGCGGACGTCGAGGTACTCCGCCTCGGCGTGGTCCTCTTCGACGCGCCGGCGCGTCGCTTCGAGCGATTCCTCGGGCGGGACGGCGACGGAGACGAGTTGCTCGCCGTCGGCGTCCGCGTTCGATACCGCCTCGATCCGGTCGTGCAGGTCGCTGGCTGTCGAAGACATGGTTGGGTGAGTCGGACGCAGGTGTCGCACCTGCTCGTGGTGGCCGTTTTTTCTGCCGTCGCGTGGAAATACCTTATCGCCGTTTCGGCGGTGTGAAGGGGTGACACCCACCGCTGTGCGAGGTTCGGTCGGGAGAACCGCGACGGTGCGGGGAGGGAACCCAGCCTCCGAACCGCCCTCACACGCGTCGGCTCCGCCGACCCGCACTCGAAAGAGGCGGTCGGATGCGTCCGGGGAAGGTACTTTGCGGAGAGGCGAGGTAAGTCAGGTATGAGCGAGCCGAATCTAGACGAGTTCATCTCTCGGCGGTCGACCGTGTACGGTCGGTCCGGCGTGGTGGCGACGAGCCAACCGTTGGCCGCGCAGGCGGGTATCGAGACGCTCCGCGACGGCGGGAACGCCTTCGACGCGGCCGTCGCGACGGCGGCCGCGCTAAACGTCGTCGAACCCACGTCGACGGGCCTCGGCGGCGACGTGTTCGCCCTCTATCGCACCGCCGACGGCGACGTGGGCGCGATGCGTTCGTGCGGCGGCGCGCCCAGCGGTGCGACCCGAGAGCGCGTCCGCGAAGCGGTCGCCGACGAGGGTGAAGCGCCCGAAGAGGCGGAGATGCCCATGCGAGGGCCGCACACCGTGACCGTTCCGGGAACGGCGCGCGGGTGGGAGGCGACGACGCGCGAACTCGGACGGCTGAGTCTGGGCGAGAACCTCCGGCCGGCGATTCGGTACGCCACCGAGGGCTACCCGGTGACGGAAGTCGTCGCGGCGCAGTGGAAACACGGCGACGACCTGTTCACCGACGAGCACGCCCGAGAGGCGTTCCTGCCGGGGGACCGACCGCCGACGGTCGGCGAGACGGTGGCGCTCCCCCGACTCGGTCGGTCGATGGAGACCATCGCCGAGGAGGGCGCCGATGCCGTCTACGAGGGGGAAATCGCCGAGGCCATCGCCGAGGAGGTGCAGTCGAAGGGCGGGTTCATGACCGTCGAGGACCTCGCCGCCTTCGAACCGGAGTTTCTCGACCCCGTGAGCACGACGTACCGGGGAACGGAGGTGTACGAACTCCCGCCGAACAACCAGGGACTCATCGCCCTGGAGGCGCTCAACATCGCCGAGGAGATAGCCGCCGGAGACGCCGACTACGACTCCGCGGACCGTATCCACTACTTCGGCGAGGCGATGAAGCGGGCGTTCCACGACGGTCACCGCTACATCACCGACCCCGAGTACGAGGAGGTGCCGCCGCTGGCCTCGAAGGAGTACGCTCGTCAGCGCGCGGCCGACATCACCGACGAACCGAGCGACGTCTCCTTCGGCGTGCCGGACGCACACGCGGAGGACGCCGACACGGTCCTACTCTGCGTCGCCGACGACGAGGGCAACGTCGTCTCCTACATCAACTCTCGGTTCGCCGGGTTCGGGTCGGGCGTCGTCGCCGGCGACACCGGCATCGCCCTCCAAAACCGGGGGGCGTCGTTCTCGTTGGACGACGACCACCCCAATCGATTAGCGCCGGGAAAGCGGCCGTTCCACACGCTCGTCCCCGCTCTCGCGAAGTTCGGCGAGGACGACTGGGCGGCGTTCGGCGTCATGGGCGGGTACATGCAACCGCAGGGGCACGTGCAGGTGATATCCAACATCGTTGACTACGACATGCCGATTCAGGCGGCGCTGGACGCCCCGCGGTGGCGTTACCGCGAGGGCGGCGACTTGGCGCTCGAACCAGCGCTGGCCGGGTCGGTCGGCGCGACGCTGAACCGGCGGGGCCACGACGTGTCGCTCCTCCACACGGGGATGTTCGGGGGCGCACAACTCGTCCGGAACGACGGCGGCACGCTCTCGGGGGCGACCGAACCGCGGAAGGACGGCCACGTCGGGACGTACTGACGGGACGGCGCTGACCCGAGACGCATCCGACGAACCGCCCCGGTCGTTTCCAATCCGGCAAAACTAGTTCGACTGTCCCTTCCGGTTTTGTGAGAAAAGACATCCAGAATATCCAAGATGCCTAAGGTACCCAAGATTCGATGACCACGAGGCGCGCACTCGGATTGATACCGCGGGACAGCGTAGTCTCAGATACGTATGGACCGCATTGAGTATGTGTACACGTTCGGGATGAGCGACGACGAGGTAGACGAACGGCTTCGGTCGGAGTCGGCGGGCGTGCTGTCGCTGGCCGACGACGGCGCCGCGTACGGGATACCCGTCTCCCACTACTACGACGGCGACTCGCTGCTGTTCCGCCTCTCCGACGACGACGACGACAGCAGGAAACTCGACGTCGCGGAGGCGACGACGGAGGCGTCGTTCGTCCTCTTCGACGCCGACGGTCCGGACCTCTCGTGGAGCGTCGTCGTGACCGGGTCGCTCCGGCGACTCTCCGAAGAAGAGCAAGCGGCGTACGACGCCACCGAACTCAACGAACGGTTCGGTCCGCTCCGGGTGTTCGACGAGAACGTCGACGAAATCGACCTCGTGCTCTACGAGATGGAGATTTCCTCTCTCCTGGGTCGTCGCACCGACGAGTAGAGACGGTTCGTCCAGGAGTGATATCAAAACCAGCAAAGACAGAAAAGACAGATGGGATGGAAAAGATAGAAGGGTCGTCTTTTCTACTCTACTACGTATCGGTAAATACCGACTATAGCGAAGCGGAATTAAAGATAATACGACGGGAGCGAGAGCCCGAGTCATGGGAGAAACTGCGACGGTCGTCGACGTCGTCGACGGCGACACCATCGATGTCCGCCTCGACGACGGAAGCGAAGAGCGCGTTCGAATCATCGGGATAGATACCCCCGAGACGACGGATAACGCCGATGCGGAGCGCCGCGCGGAATGGGAAGGAATCGAGGACCTCTCGTACCTCGGGCGCTGGGGGGACAGAGCCAGCGAGTTCGCGAAGCGGGAGTTGACGGACGCGACGGTCGAACTCGAAGCGGACGCGAACGAACCCGACCGGGGAAGTTTCGGACGACTCCTCCGCTACGTACGCTACGACCGAAGCGGCGAGGAGGACGAAGGCGGAGAGGGGAGCGACTCCGCGTCCGGCGACGCGTCGACGGTGTACAACCGAGCGGCGGTGGCGGAGGGGTACGCCCGAGTGTACGACTCCGGGTTCGCCCGCCACGACGACTACCTCGACCGGGAGCGCTCCGCCCGCGAGGGACGCACGCGCGTGTGGAAGCGCAGCGACCCCTCGCAGTCGCCCGAAGTGAGGGACAGGGAGGTTGAGCGACTGTTCGTTCCGGAGGCGGCGAGCGTCCGGACGGCGTCGGGAGCCGTTCCCGACGACAGAGTTCCCGTGTTCGCCTCGCCGTCCGCAACGCGGGAGGGCGGGGAGGTGAGTTACGGGGACCGGATACCCCTCGTCGCCGTGGACGGAGAGGCGCGAGTGGCGATGGTCGGCGGTCCCCTCCTCGACGAACGCTACGAAGAAGCGGAGGGGTTCGAGGCGGACACCAGTCGCTTCGGCAACTACCCGTTCGCGACGAACGTCCTCGTGTTCCTCTCGAAGGGGTCCGAACGACCCGAACGCGTCGTCGTCGACGGCGGCCACGGGCAGTTCAACGCCGAGTACGCCCTCTCCTGTGAAGATATGGCCTACTATCTCAGATTTCTGGAGGGACAGGACGCGGCGCTCGTCCAGCAGAACGACTTGGCGGACGGAATCGACGGCGATGCGCTGATCGTGTGCGCGCCCGCCGCGGCGTACGGCGACTCGGAACTGTCCGCGTTCCGGTCGTTCGTCGAGGGCGGCGGGGTGGTCCTCCTCCTCGGTCACGGCGCCGAGGGGATGCCCGCGGACGCGCGGGAGAACCTGAACGCCCTCGCCGAGGCCCTCGGGTCGGACCTGCGGTTGGGCGACGACCGAGTCGTGGACGCGGAGTCGAATTTGAACGACGACGAGACGCTCCCCCGCACGTCGAACTTCGAGGACTCGTTCGACCTGTTCGGTCCCGTGACGCCCGACGGGTCGACGGGTCCGTCGCTGAGCGTGGTCGGCGTCGACCCGTCCGGGGCGGAAGGCGGCGCCGGCGAGTCCATCTCGCTCGCGAACGAGGGCGACGCCCCGGTGGACCTCTCGGGGTGGGCGGTGGCCGACGAGGCCGGGCACGAGTACGAGTTCCCCGAGGGGACAGTCGTTCCCGCGGGTGCGACCGTCCATCTCCTCACGGGCGAGGGCGACGACGAAGTGACGGTCCACTGGGGGAGAGAACGGAGCGTCTGGAACGACGACGGCGACACCGTCTCCGTGTACGACGAGGCTGGTGACCTCGTGGCGGAACGTTCCTACTGACCGAACCGGCGATAGTGCGACTCGCACGCCGAATCTCGACCGTATCGGCGTCGCTCGAACCGATTCGCCTCGGCCGCCGCGACCGAGTCGAACGCTCGTCCGCTCGTCGTCCCTGCCACTCACCGCACTCCGCCGTCCGTTTTTTGACCCATCACGCCGCGTTCCGCCGCTAAGCTACCGAAACCGTCGGCCATGTTTATACTGTCCCGCGAGAGTCCTCCCCGTGA
This sequence comes from Halogeometricum sp. S1BR25-6, assembly GCF_031624495.1. NCBI lineage: Archaea > Methanobacteriati > Methanobacteriota > Halobacteria > Halobacteriales > Haloferacaceae > Halogeometricum > Halogeometricum salsisoli. The sequence continues at coordinate 419,357 of NZ_JAMQOP010000004.1, forward strand.
GAGTCTCCTCGCAGGCGACTCGAACCACCATGAATCTCGACGAATTTGTCAGCGCACACGCACCCGAAGAGGGCGGAGAGGCGTTTCAACTGGAGAACTCGAAACTGCTCGACGTCGCCGTCAGCGGCAGCGTCATGGCGAAGGCCGGGTCGATGGTTGGCTACACCGGAGACATCTCCTTCGAGCGGAAGTCCGAGGGAGGTCTCACCGGGATGCTGAAGAAGCGAGCCACCGGCGAGGGTACCGTGATGATGCAGGCGACGGGCGAGGGCCACCTCTACCTCGCCGACCAGGGCAAGGAGGTGCAGATACTCGAACTGAGCGAGACCGACGAGATAAGCGTCAATGGCAACGACGTGCTCGCGTTCGAGGAGGGCGTCGACTGGGACATCAAGATGATGAACAGCATCGCGGGCGCCTCGTCCGGGGGACTGTTCAACGTCTACCTGAAGGGTCCGGGCCACATCGCCATCACGACGCACGGCAAGCCGCTGGTCGTCCCGACGCCCGTCAGCACCGACCCCAACGCCACCGTCGCGTGGAGCAGCGACGTCTCGCCGAGCGCGAAGCGCGACATCAACATCAAAGGGTTACTCGGACGCTCCTCCGGGGAGACGTTCCAACTGGAGTTCGCACAGGAGGGCGGGTTCGTCGTCATCCAACCGTACGAGGAGTTCCAGCCCGGTCAGTAATCGGCTCCAGAATCCGTTTTCTGGGGGAGCCTCCGAATCCACTCACCGCGTCGTCGCGAGTCCGGCGCGCGACCGTACACACGTCAGCGCCCTACTTTTTCGTCCGCCCGGTCCCGTTCACGGTCCTCCGCGCTCCGTTTCTCGGGGTCGCCGTAGCCGCCGCCGCCGGGCGTCCGGACGGTGACCGTCGTCCCCGCCGGCACGTCGCGGGTCGTCTTCGCGGGGAGCGGCGACCCGTCGAGGAGGTTCTCGCCCACCGCACCGTTCTCGCCGCCGGCGATGCCCCGCGGCGCGACACGGCGACGCTCGGTGAGCAGCGAGACGGTGGCGTCGGCCTCGACGGTGACCGAGCGGACGATGCCGAGTCCGCCGCGGTGCTCGCCGTCGCCGCCGCTGTTCGCGCGGAGGCCGTACTCCTCGACGTACAGCGGGTACTCCGCCTCCAGCGCCTCGACGGGCGTGTTGAGCGTGTTCGTCATCCCGACCTGCGCGCCGTCGGTGCCGTCGCCGCCGGCGCGGCCGCCGGACCCGCCCCCGATGGTCTCGTAGTAGGTGAAGCCCTCGGACCCGCCGACGCGGCTGCCGATAGTGAGGTTGTTCATCGTCCCCTGCCCCTGCGCGGGGACGCGGTCGGGGGCGGCGTCCGCGAGGGCGGTGAACACTACGTCGGTCACGCGCTGACTCGTCTCGACGTTGCCGCCAACGACGGCCGCGGGCGCGTTCGGGTTCAACAGCGACCCCTCGGGCACCGAGACCTCGATGGGGTCGTAGCAGCCCTGGTTCGGCGGTATCTCGGGGTCGGTCACGCAACGGACGACGAAGTAGACCGCGCTCTTGGCCACCGCCAGCGGCGCGTTGACGTTGCCGGGCACCTGCGGGGCGGTGCCCTCGAAGTCGAACGCGACGGTGCCGCCGTCCACCGTCGCCGTCACCTCGACGGGCACGTCCTCGTCGGTCAGTCCGTCACCTTCGAGCACGTCGCGGGCGTGGTACTCGCCCTCCGGCAGGTCGCGCAGTTCCGCGGCGACGCGCTCGCGCGAGTAGTCGATGACCGCGTCGAACGCCGCAAGAATCCGCTCTCGGCCGTGTTCGGCCACGAGATCGGCGAGTCGCTCCTCGGCGCGGTCGTTCGCGGCTATCTGCGCACGGACGTCGGCGCGGCGTTCGCCGGGATTTCGGACGTTCGCCAGAATGAGCGACAGCACGTCGTCGTTCGTCTTCCCGCCCGACACTAACCGCACCGGCGGGAGGCGGAGACCCTCCTGGTATATCTCTCGCGCGCCCGCGGGCATGCTGCCCGGCGTCATTCCGCCCACGTCGGCGTGGTGGGCGCGGGAGACGGCGAATCCGAGAATCTCCCCGTTTATCGCCAGCGGCGACACCATCGTCACGTCTGGGAGGTGCGTACCGCCCTCGAAGGGGTCGTTCAGGACGAACACGTCGCCGGGTTCGGGGTCGTACTCCAGCACCGTCTCCACGGCCTCGGGCATCGCACCGAGGTGGACCGGGATGTGTTCGGCCTGCGCGACGAGGCGCCCGTCGGCGTCGAAAAGCGCCGTCGAGCAGTCGCGCCGCTCCTTGATGTTCGGCGAGTACGAGGAGGTGATGAGCACCTGTCCCATTTCCTCGGCGACGCTCTCGAACTGGTTGCGCACGATTTCGAGCATCACCGCGTCCACGCCCGCATTGGCGTCTGCGTCGCTCACTGCCCCTCACCCCCTCGGGTCAGCGCGAGCGTTCCGTCGGCCCCGACCGTTCCCCGCCACTCCGGCGGCACGACGACGGTGCTCTCCGGTTGTTCGAGGACGGCCGGGCCGGACACGTCGTCGCCGACGTCGAGTCCCTCGCGGGCGTACACCGGCGTCTCGCGGAAGCCGTCGTCGAAGAACGCCTCGCGAGTGTCCTTGCGCGCCTCGCCGGTGCTGCGGTAGGAGACGTCGACCGCACCGCGTTCGACGACGGAGGTGGCGCGGAGATTGACCAGTTCGACGGGGTCGGAGAGCCGATAACCGTAGGCGCTTTCGTGAGCCTCGTGAAACCGTTCCCCGACCGCCTCGGGGTCGAACGTCTCCCCGACCGGAACGGTGAGTTCGAAGCTCTGTCCGTCGTACCGGAGGTCGGCCGCGCGCGACACCGTCGCGTCCGCGGGCGTCTCCACGTCCGCGAGTACGTCGTCGCGGAGGCCGTCGTACGCGCCTTCGACGGTGTCGACGTCGACGCCGGCGAGCGAACTCCGGAGCGTCCGCACGGAGTCGTGCTTCTCGTCCGCCGCGAGCAGTCCGTACGCCGACAGGACGCCGCAGGCCCGCGGGACGACGACGGTACCGATGTCGAGGCCGTCGGCGAGGGCGGCGGCGTGCATGGGGCCGGCGCCGCCGAAGGCGACGAGACCGAACCGACGGGGGTCGTGGCCCCGTTCGACCGTCACCGAGCGAATCGCGCGCGCCATGTTGGCGTTGGCGACGCGGTAGACGCCGCGGGCGGCCGCCAACGCGTCGTCGAGGCCGGCCTCCTCGGCGAGGCCGGCGAGGGCGTCGTGGGCGGCGTCGCCGTCCAAGGAGAGTTCGCCGCCGAGCGCGGAACTGCCGCCGATGTAGCCGAGGACGACGTTCGCGTCGGTCACCGTGGGTTCGGTGCCGCCGCGGCCGTAGCAGGCCGGACCGGGGTCAGCGCCGGAGGAACGCGGCCCGACGCGGAGGGCGTTGCCCGCGTCGACCCACGCGATTGACCCGCCGCCAGCGCCGACGGTGTTCACGTCGACCATCGGCGTTCTGACCGGATGGCCGTTTATCTCGGCGTCCGTCGTACGCTCGGCCTCGCCGTCGCGGACGAGACTCACGTCGCTCGACGTGCCGCCCATGTCGAACGTGACGAGGCCGGCGAGGTCGCCCGCCGTCGCCGTCTCCGCGGCGCCGACGACGCCCGCCGCCGGGCCGGACATGGTGGTCGTCACGGCGTGCTCTCGAACGGTCGAGGCGGACGCGAGGCCGCCGTTGGCCTGCATGATGCGGGGCGTGGGGACGCCCAACTCGGCCGCCCGCTCTTCGAGGCGTCCGACGTAGGCGTCGATGGCCGGCGTCACGTACGCGTCGACCGCGGTGGTGGAGGTGCGCTCGAACTCGCGGAACTCCGCGAGCACCTCGTGAGAGGCTGAAACGGAGACGTCGAGTTCCTCGCGGAGCACCTCGGCGACGGCGCGTTCGTTCTCGGGGTGTCGGTAGGCGTGGAGCAGGGAGACGGCGACGCTCTCGGCCCCGCACGCCCGAATCTCCGCGGCGAGGTCTCTAATCTCACTCTCGTCGACCGGTGTCTCGATACCGTCCTCGGTCGCCCGTTCGGTCACCTCGAAGCGGCGGCGACGGGGTACGAGCGGCGCGGGCCGTTCGGCGGTCAGGTCGTAGAGGTCGGGGCGGTCCTGCCGTCCGATTTCGAGGACGTCGCGGAAGCCGTCGGTGGTGACGAGCGCCGTCTCTGCACCGCTCTCCTCCAAGAGCGCGTTGACCGAGACGGTCATCGCGTGCGTGAAGGCGTCCACCTCACCGGGGGCGATGCCAGCCTCCGCGCAGGCCTTCTCGATACCGTCGACGACGCCGACGCTCTGGTCGTCGGTGCTCGGTACCTTCGCGGTCACGAGTCGGTCCTCGGGGGTCAGAAGCGCTACGTCCGTGAACGTCCCACCCACGTCGACGCCGACGCGCGTTCCGTCGGCCATTCAGAACACCCCCGGACGGAACGCTCGGTGGAGGGAGTTCGGAGTCGCCGCGACGTCCGTCGCCCTCGACAAGTTCGCCGCGGCGAGGACGAAGGTTTCGCGGGCGCGTTTGCGCCGCGGTTTCTCGGTGAGGCCGGTCGGACTGCCGGGTACGACTCGGGCGTCCGCGTCGAAGAAGGCGGTGACGGGATTCGCGACCATAGGCCCCACAGACGGAGGAGCCTTATACGGTTTACAGAGCGAGTGAGAACGAACTCCAACACAAGACAGCAAAACTGTGAAAACCGTCTTTGTCGGAAAGTATAAGTTTTGACGGAAAAGCCGTGTCGTATGAGTGGCCCGGCAAAACTCTGCGTCTCGAACCAGAAAGGCGGGGTCGGAAAGACGACCATCGCCATCAACGTCGCCGGCGCGATAAGCGCCCGCGGACACGACGTGCTGTTCGTCGACTTGGACCCGCAGGGGAACGCGACGGAGAACCTCGGTCTGATGGACGCCTACGACGACGAACCGCCGACGCTGTTCGACTGCCTCACGGACCCCGAAGAGCGAGAGACGGTCGCCGACATCGTCCGCGAACACGAGGAGATGGACGTCATCCCGTCGAACATCGACATGACCGCCGCCGAACCCGAACTGACGCTCGCGCGGCGGAGCGGCGAGCAACTGTCGCTCGTCCTGCGCGAGGTGGAGGACGACTACGACTACGTCATCGTCGACTGCCCGCCCAACCTCGGCAACCTCATGGACAACGCCCTGTTCGCCACGCAGAACGTCCTCATTCCCGCCCTCGCAGAGTCGACCTCCAAGCGGGCGTTCGAACTCCTGTTCGATCACGTGGACGCCTTGGAGTACGACTACGAGATAGACATCCACGACCGCGGCGTCGTCGTCAACCGGATCGACGTGCGGAAGACGCAGGCGCGCGAGATGGTCGACTGGATAAACGCCGCCTTCGACGACGTGCCGGTGTGGCAGATTCGCGAACGCGCCGACGTGCAGAAGGCCCTCGACGCGGGCGTCTCGCTCCTCGAGTACAATCCCGACTGCGACATGTGCGAGGTGTTCCGCGACATCGCCGCCGACCTCGACGAGCAGTTCGGTATCGAAGACGTGGAGGTGGAAGCATGAGCGGCGAGGACCGCGCCGACCGTCTCCGCCGCCGCCGTCAGCGCTCTCGGGACAGAGCGCTGACCGACGAGTCCGGCGAGTCCGACGAATCGGCCGAATCGGAGACGGACGAAACGACCGAATCGGCAGAGACGGCAAAACCGAACGACGCGGGCGAGACCGACGGGACGGACGAAACGAGCGAGGCGGACGAGAGCGACGGGCCGAAACCCTCGGTCAAAGACGAGCAGAAACCGACGTACATGTACCTCCCGCACGGGGTCCGACGCGATTTGGACCGCGCCTACTCCATCCTCAAAGCCGAGTACGAGTACGAGTACGAGGAGTCGTTCGAGAAGAACCGCCACTTCTACCCGCTCGTCGTCTCGCTCGGATTAGAGGCGGTCGACGAACTCGACGCCGAGGACGTGCGCTCTCGTCTCGAAGAAGACCGCTAAATCTGCGAGGCGGCGCCGATGCCGACTGTCGGTTCGGTCAGTGAGTCGTACCGAGTAAAAGACGAAAGCCGCGCCGGGGTCAGTTCAGAGGCTGCGGAGGCGGATTTCGTCGTCGGTGACGGTGTCGATACGCGCCTCCTGGAGCGGGTAGTCCTCCTCGTCGGAGTTGTCCCAGCCGAGTTTGGCGAGGAGTTTGTCGGTGACTCCGGGGTCCGGATCTACGAGTGCGGTCCCGTGCTCGACCGACGAGACGACGCCGATCTGGTTTCCGTCGCTGTCAACGACTGGCTTGCCGGTTTCGTCGTCCGTGATGGTGGTCGCCATGCGGATACACCGTTCGACGGAGAGCCTGATGTGAAGTGTGGCTGTATTTTCAAGCATCATTTATATCAGCGACCTCTGCTGACAGTTTCCGACTCTCGCCTCGTGCAGGTGGTGCCGGCGTAACGAATCACTCCTCGCTCCGCGTCCGGTGCGAAGAACGAAAAGAGCAAAAAGAGCAAAAAGAGCAAAAAGAGCAAAAATGGCAAGAGCGGGAAAAACAGGAAGGACGGAAAAGACAGATATGGAAGAAAGGGCCGGGGTTCGGGGGGAAAACTGCGGAGTATGGGAAATCGAGGTCGATAGAAATGGTACGTGTCGGAATCCGGAGAGTGGTCCTCGGTTTGACGGATGAGGCGGACGACGCCGTGTTCGAGTATCTCCCGTCCGTCGGGAATGACTTCGTAGTACGTATCCCGCGCGTTCGCCCCGGCAGTCGCCTCGCGCCGTTTGCGCACTAAGCCGACGTCTTCGAGTTTGTTGAGGTGGTAGTGAAGCGTGTTCGCGCGGACGCCCACTTCATCGTCATGTCGACACCTGCGAAGGTCAACTGCATAAGCGTTGTAGCCGGCACACCCTCCCGCGCGAAAGAACCCGTCTCGGCGGAGAGTTCCGGTATCAGCGGTGAGAACGAGGAATCGAATTTTTAACCGGGGTTCGCCAAGGAGAGGTCGTGATAGTTGGGGGGCGAACGGAAGACATGGCGTACCTCTGCGCGGACGGTACCGTTCGGCAGGGGTACCGCCTCGACGACGCGCGGCCGATACGGAGCCTCGGACGCATCCAGTACGCGTGGGACCGAACGACCAACGACGGCGAACGGCGCGAATACGTGACCTCCGCCGGATTCCTCGTCCGCGAGGAGCAGATGGTCGCGGCGAACGTCGCGGCGACGCTTCACTTCGAGCGCGCCGTGGAAGCCGAACACATCGGTGCCTTCGCTGACGCGTGCGAGAACCGTCCGGAGACCATCGCCTCGGACGCGGCGGCGCGGTGCGACCCGGCGGCCCTGCGGTCGCACGCCGCGGAACTGGCCGAGTTCGTGAACAACGCCGCCCGGGGGGCAGCCGAACACCTCTACTGGGGGTGGGACCGACGGCGGACGCCCATCGGGCGAAACGGCCGGTTCGCGCAGTCGTTACCGAACGGGTTCCACGCCGACCTCCGAAACGCGCTGACGCGCGAGTTCGAGTGGATATCCGACGCGGACGCCGCCGTCGTAGCGAACCTGACGCCCGAACGCGTCAGCGGCGTGGTTCGGTTCCAACAGGGCGACCGAAAACGGCCGACGACGGCCGACGACGTGACCGACGAGATGTCCGAGGCGGTCCGCCCGTCCCGAGACGACGCGTCCGAGGACGAACCGGCGGACTGCGAGGCCGAACAGTGGCTATGCGAACCGGATATTACGTTCGACGACGTGGCCGCGATGGACGGGGTGAAAGAGCGGCTCAGACAGACCGTTCTGAACCCGCTCTCCGACCCGGAACTGTTCGAGGAGTACGGCCTCGGAACCATAAACGGTATTCTGCTACACGGACCGCCGGGAACCGGAAAGACGTATCTGAGTCGCGCGCTCGCGGGCGAACTCGAACGGCCCTTCCTGCGGGTCACACCGGCGAACGTGACGAGCAAGTTCGTCGGCGAGAGCGCCGACAACGTCGCCGAGATATTCGAGGTCGCTCGCGCGCACCAGCCGAGTATCGTCTTCATCGACGAACTCGACGCCCTCGGAACCGACCGCGGAGCCACGCACAATACGCAGAGCGAACGGCAGATGCAGAACCAACTTCTGATGGAACTCGCTGCGTTGGACGCCGAGGACGTCGTTGTCATCGGTGCGACCAACAAACTGGAGGAACTCGACGAAGCGCTCGTCCGGACGGGCCGGTTCGACGAGTGGATAGCCGTCCCCCTCCCCGACCCCGAATCCAGGCGGGCGCTACTCCGGTACCACCTCGACGGACGGCCGACCGAACTCGACGCCGAGGACCTGGACGACGCAGTGGCCGCGACGGAAGGATTCAGCGCGAGTGACCTCGAATCGGTCGCGAACGAGGCAGCGAGGCGGGCGATAGCGGAGACGTACGACGCGGGGAGCAGACGACCCATCTCGGCGCGGCACGTCCGCGCCGCCGTCAAGGCGGCGTCCCCGCACGACGAACGGAGGGAGGCCGAGACGGCAGGCGCCGAGTCGGACGACGCGAACAGAGTTCGTGGCGGGTCGACGGACGACGACCCTGCGAGTCGACACCCCCAGATGTCGTACTGAACGGCGGTCTGCCTCGGCGAACCGCGTCGGCGTGAGAAGCGACATTCGTCGACGAAAGGGTCGCTTCGAAGGAAAAGTGGCTCGGCGAAGCTACCGTTCCGGTCTGAAATGGACGAACGACGAAACTGGAGTGGAGAAAGGGAATAAGCAGGCAAGAAGATTCGACAGAGAACGACGGAAACGCGGGGGGACTCGGAGAATCCGACGGTCGGCAGGCGCCGAAAGAGCGCTCGAGGCATCGAAGAAACGTCGGAAACGCGGGGTGAGGTCGACGGGATGTAGACCGAAGCGGTACGGCGGCGCCTCAGAAAGAGTCGAGCGAGGCGTTCTCGGCCTCGGAGTCCGTGACGACGAACTGCTCGTCGTCCATCGCGGTCTGGTGGACGATATCGAGGTCGTGGTCGGGTTGGAGACGGGCGTAGATGGTGATGCCACCCGCGCGGCCGAGGTTCTGCTTTCTGAGTTCGAGAATGTCGAGAAACGCCAGTCGTCGGACAAAGTCGCGGACGCGGCGGTCCGACCGCGTCGACGTGCCGGTCGCCTCGCAGAGTTTCGTGTAGGTCTCGATGATCTGCGCCATCGAGAACTCGTCGTCGTCGGTCCCCTTGTGGAGCGCCGTCACCGCAGAGAGAACGAGTTTCTTCTGGACGGTGAGGCCGCCGATGAGGTCGCGGAAGCGGTCCTTCTCGGCCTCCATCTTCGCGTCCTCGACGTGGTCGCGGGTGACGACGTCGGACCCGTCCCGCTGAGCGAGCATCCCGGCGTTTCGGAGAACGTCGATTGCCTGGCGGGCGTCGCCGTGGTCCTGCGCGGCGTAGGCCGCGCAGAGCGGAATCACGTCGTCCGAGAGGACGCCCTCGCGGAACGCGTCGCGCCGGTGGCTGAGTATCGCGCGGAGTTGGTTCGCGTCGTAGGAGTGGAAGTTGAGTTCGCGGGGTTGCAGCGACGACTTCACCCGGTCGTTCAGGTCCTCCGCCCACCGGACCTTGTTGCTGATGGCGATAAGACCGATGCGGCAGTCGGTCTTGCCCGTCTCGACGGCGCGCGAAAGCGACATGAGAATCTGGTCGTCCGGATGCATGTCCGCCTCGTCGAGGATGGTGATGACGACGTCGTACTGCTGGTCGAGGATAGCGTACAAGCGCGTGTAGTACGCGGCCTTCGCGAGCCCCGTCTCCGGGACGCGGATGTCGGTCACTGCCTCGTCGTTGAGGGTCCGGGCGATGCTGGAGATAGCCTGCGTTTCGGTGTCGTCGGTGGAACAGTCCACGTAGACGGTCCCGATGCGGACGTCGCCGGCGTTCGATTTGGCCGCCTTCGCGACGTGCTTCGCGACGAGGCTCTTTCCGGTTCCCGTCTCACCGTACAGAATGACGTTCTCCGGCGAGTCACCGTTGACCGCCGACCGTAGCTCCGTCGACAGGGCGCGTATCTCGTCGTCACGACCGACGATCCGTTCGGGACTCGGGACGTGCTCTACCTCCACGAGGGATTTGTTCCTGAAGATGGGGTCTTCCTGAGCGAAAATCTCCGCGGCGATATCCTGTGACCCATCTTTCTCCATGACAATGTCGTGAGAGCCATCGTATATAAATCCATCCCGGGAGGATCCCCGAATTTCCGACGTTTCTCTCGGTTCCGGACTCTCTCGGTGCCGTACTCGGCGTTTCGTAGCTCGTCTGGACCACACCGTATTTCCGCCGTTCCGACACACACACCCCACGTTTCCGTCGTTCCGGGGGAAGGGGAGGGTCCCCTCGGGCCTGCAGTGGTTGTCTCGGCCATCGCTCGACCGCGGGCATCGTCGGAACATCTATCGTTGGTTCCGACACCTATCCTCGGCTCCGACACGCGAGTGATTCCAGCGGAAGTCGCTTCGAGTATACGCACTCCGTTCTCGACTCTTTCCCGTCTCCCTCGACCCACCCACCCCACGTTTCCGTCGTTTCGAGGTTTCCTTTCTCGGTTCTCTTTTTCGCACCCACCCACCCCGCGTTTCCGACGTTCCTCGTCACGAAGAACAGGACCACAACGACGACACACCCACCCCGCGTTTCCGTCGTTCCCGCAGGAAAGCGGGCCGGGTCTCTTTCCAACCCCCTCGTAGTTATTATAGGGAATTATAGATAATTCGAGATAGCCCTAGTGCGTCCACCACTAGCAGCCACACCCTAGGCGGTATTGCTTCACTTGAAAAAGAAAATTTAATATAGATGGATGCCAAAAATTCCAGTAGCCGCTTTACGATTTCTAGCGGGGGAGGCGCTTGGTGCCTCCCCCCCACCCCACCCGAGACGGCTAACGACGGAAACGTGGGGTGTGTGTGTTCCCCGTTCTCCTGCCAACGACAGAAAACGGAAATCGGACATCTCACCCGTCATCTCTCGCTCTCGTCCCGAATCAGAGACAACAAAGAAAGCGCGAGGCGAGAACGACGGAAACGCGGGGTGGGGACAGTCGGGTCCGAGAGCCGACGGGAAGGGGAGGTAGGACGAATCGAGAAGCGGTTACGTTTCCAGCAGTTCGACGAGGTTCCCTTCGGGGTCCCGCACGAAGAGAATTCGAGAACCCGTGTCGGTCGTTCGAGGTTCGCTGAGCGTCTCGACCTGCCCCTCGAGCGACTCGTACAGGGAATCGATGTCGTCAACGGAGAACCCGAGGTGTTTCGCCCCGGGACAGTTCACCGACGACTCCGCCTGCGCGTTGCCCTCCGGTTCGTACTCCACGAGTTCGACGCGGACGCCGCCGGCGTCGAGGTGAGCGAACCGACCGGTCGCGTTCTCGACGTCGACGGCCGTCGCGAACGCCTCTCCTGAGACGGAGAACTCGCTCTCGACGGGGAATCCGAGCGTGTCCCGGTAGAATTCGACGGCCTGTTCGAGGTCCGCGACGGTGACGCCAACGTGGTGTGCGCTGAGTTCTGCCACGGGGAGGGTTTCCCCGCCAGCACCCGAATAGGCACCGGACTCGCGCGTCGGTTGCCGCCTCTCCACCGCGCGATTCGTTACTCCTCGCTGCCCGTCTCCTCGGCTCCACTGTTCGTTCGGCACGCTCCGTCCTCCGTCTCTTCGGCATCCCCGTCCATCCGTTCGAGGAACTCCGGCGGAACGCGGGCGACGGTGTACGTTCCTGTCCCTCGGCGATTCACCTCAAACCCCTCGCGCGTCATCGCCTCCGCGTCGACCACGAGGAGCACCGGATCGTCGGCGTGTCTCCGGCCCACCTCGCGCGCCTCTTCGACCGTCTCCGAGAGGTGAACTCGTTGGCGGCTCATGGGTTTGAGTCCTTCTTCGAGTATCGTCCCGACATTCCGAGGTGCGGTTCCGTGGTAGAGGCGTTCGAGGACGGCGGATTCGGTCGATTCCAGCGTCACGTCTATTGAGTGACCGTACGCCGCGCGAATCCGGTCCCCGCGGCGCTCGAAGCGCCCTTTGGGGTCAGTCGCGGTCACTGCCTCGACGTGTTCCGAATCCGCCCACGAGTAGCGGTCCGTGACCGCCTCGACGAGTTCCTCGTACTCGGTCCACCCTCCGTCGTCGACCGACAGGCCGGCGTCGTCGGGAAAGTGGCGTAACGCTCCGCTGACGAACTTCGAGAGGCGCGTGCGGCGCCCGTCGCCGAGAACCTCCCGTCCGTCGTCGCCGCACGCCGGGCAGTCACTACCCTCGAAGTAACCGTGCTCCTCGCAGACGCGAATCACGTCGACGCGTAGCCTCTCTGGCAACTACTGGCTGTCGGCCGTCCGAGACTTCCTCTTCGGAGAACGGCGCGAACACTAAACCGGTTCCGACGGTGCGCTACTCCCGTTCATCTGCTCCTCTGGGGGACTCGTCTCCCTCGCCCACGACCGAGGCCATCGCCTCGCCGTCGACGCGCGTCCACTCGTACCGCCGCATCAACCCCCGCACCGCGGCCTCCGAGAGCGACCACGCCTCGCCGACGGGTTCGCCGTTCTCGGCGTCCCAGGCGCCGTACGTCCGGGACTCGCCCGCCCGCGTGACGAGTATCGGCTCGCGGGAACGGATGTGGACGGTTTGGCCGCGAACGATGGGTGGACCGTCGCCGCTCGCGATGCGTCGCTTTTGTCGGAGAACCTCCCGCTTCGACTCGATTCGCTCGACGAGTTCGCGTTCGGTCTCGGGAGAGAGCACCTCCGTCCGCTGTCGACACTCCAAACGCTCGATCTCCGCTTCGAGTTCGTCGATGTCGTCGGCGTTCGCGTCCGTTCCTGTGGTCATGGATTTCGCCTGCGTTCCGGACGACGTCGCGGCGTCCTCGACGCTCCGGGCACTCATCGGCGTCCCGAGCGACTCGCGTCACCCGTTCCGGCCGTCCCGTAGCGTCGACAGTCGGTTAGCGGTCGTATCCCCTCTACTCCCCGCCGAACCTAAACGAGTTCGCTCTCCGACCGGACCGTCCGCTCGGGGCGGTCCCTCGCTCCGGTCAGTCGCCGGCGAAACAGTCTCTCCCACCCTACGACTTTCCGGACGCGTGAGCGCATCCCGAGAACGCGGCGGTCAGTGGTGCGAGCAGCACCCGCTGAGGTGGTATCGGACGGGCGCCTCGCCGAAACTGAAACACGCCGCGAGCGACTCCGTCGAGTACCCCAACTCCGCGGCCGAACGCATCTCCGCGCATTCGTCCGCGTCTACCGGCCCGAATTCGTCGACGAGTTCTGCTTTCGTGTACATACTCTCCCATTCGGTTACGGGGGAATCGAAGTTGTGCGTATACTCATAGCTATTAGGAAATCGGTCCGCTATAATACGACCGTCTCTCCAACGATTTAATTTCAACTTCTACATACATAGCAAATTTATCGTATATCTCGATACAGTGCGTATCTGGACAGGTCTACAGTCGTCATCACCGTCGTATCCCGCCCGAAGCACTCGCCGTCCCTCCGTCAGCAGTCGCGGGCGGCCCCGTCTCGGACTTCGAGCCGTCGTATCCGTATATCGGCATGAGATTTACGACCGCTCCGAGACGTATGAATACGTCGCGTTCGACGGGCGAGTCCACCTATCCGACGAACCCGAACCCGTCGGCTCCGTTCGGTCTCTCCGGCGAGTAGGACTAAGCGCCGGGCGTCGTATCACTACCCGATGTCACCGACAGTATTCGAGGGCGACGGCTCCCTGCGCGACACCCGCGGAACGTCGAACGCAGATGGATAGTTCGGATCCGTGGTATCGGGGAGCACTCGTCCCGGACCGGGACGGCGACTGGCGAGTCACGGCGGTCGCTCGCCGGTCGCTCGCTTCGGAGGAGACGTTTGTCTGCGAGGCGACGGGCGCGGCGGTGCCGGCGAGTTCAACCCACCTCCTCGTCACTGTCCGCCGGCGCGGACGATTCCGCGATAAGACGGATGAATTCGTCGTTCTCGACGAAGACACTCTCAGACGGTGGTTAGAAGTGGGAGACTGAAGGCTCACCCAGCGCCCGACGGCGCATCGCCGCCCGTTCGCATCGAAGTTCGGTATCACTTCCACACATGTTCGAGTGAATCTAGAAACAAATAATCGAACAAGTATCTATAAATGCGGATTAGAATCTGTATCGGCTCTAAATGAATCAGGACTAGCTGCAGATACCTAATACTTAGATAGTCGAATTCAGACGGGTAGAGCCTTGAGAAAACTGACTGGATTATTTTCTCGTACCGTTGGTGAGACTACAATAATAATAGACAAACGGCGCATCAGACGAATCCACCGTAATAGGATAGTATAAACCGCTTTCGGCTACCGTATCTGTTAAATGTGCCGGCTGTAGTACTAACCGAACTCGATACGACGACGTACGGAAATAAAGCGGACAAAGAGAAAATCAGAACGGCCTATTAAAATTTGCTTTTTCAAACCCTCTCCTTTCAGGAAAGACGGCGAACTTCGGCGCCGGCCTGCCGTCTCATTACCGATAGAGTGTGATAGAAACGAACTCTCCGAAGACGCGTTCTTCGATGCAGAAGCGAGCACCTACGTCCGTGATAGACTACGAGTGCGCGAGAGGACGCGCGACGAGTCCTCAGAACGAAAACATCCTGCTTCTCTTCTCACTCTCGTTTTACTCTACAGAACAGAATCCCGAAGAGACCCGAGTACACGAGTTGCGGTTACTTCCGTCATCCGGAAGAAAACTGCATCTGCTGCGAACGTCCCCACCGAACGGGTTGAAACGGCTTCTGAGCGGGAGTTCAAATATTGCCACATAGGATTACGAACATAGTTCTGTAATGAGAAGTCGCAGGCGACTGAAACGATGTGTTTTGTTCTACAGAACGACGACGAGCGGTCTCATTGGGCGCACGAATGCCGAGCGGAAGAAAAACGTTTATCGGCGGTGTCGAATCCGGGACAACCTATTTGTGGCCCGTATCCGAAGCGAAAGCTGTCGATGGCAGAAGAACTCAGTCTCGAGACGGCGACGGAGATAATCGCCGCCGCGGAGGAAAAGGCCGAAGAAATCGAACAGCCGATGGTCGTCACCATCGCGACCGATGAGGGGAACCTCATCGCCCAGCACCGGATGGACGGGGCGTGGCTCGCGTCTGTCGAGATATCGCGCAACAAGGCGTACACGGCCGCTGCGCTGGAGACGAGCACGGACCAACTGGCCGAACCCAGCGAACCGGGCAACTCCCTGTACGGACTACAGACGACCGACAAGAACCGCATCGTCATCTTCGGCGGCGGCTACCCGCTCACCGTCGACGGCGAAATCGTCGCCACTATCGGCGTCAGCGGCGGCGAAGTCAGCCAGGACATGGAAGTCGCCCAAGCCGGCGTCGACAAGTTCGAAGAGCTGTATAGCTAATCGAGGTGCGACCGGGCGCGCGCCGCCGGAGCCGAGGCGTCGCGTCCGGACCGACGACTCCACCGGTCCGCGAGTCGGCTCCGCCCGAGCCTTTTTGTGGCCCTGTGACGACGTGCGCGCATCACGAACCGAGAGCAGGTTGCACGCGCCGCGGCGGCGACCGGCGCGGACTACGCGTACGACCGGTTCCGAACCGACGTGGACGTCGAACGGAAGACGAGCGAAGTGGACCTCGTGACCGAGATAGACCGCGAGACGCAGCGTCGGATCGTCGCGGCGATACGCGAGGCGTTCCCCGGCGACGAAATCGTCTCCGAGGAGGGCGACGAGCGAGAGACCGTCTCCGAGGAGGGATACGCCTGGATCATCGACCCCATCGACGGTACGCAGAACTACACCCGCGGGACGAGAGCCTGGGTGACCAGCGTGGCCGTCGTCGAGGACGGGCGGCCGGTGGCATCGGTCAACGCTGCGCCGGCACTAGGTAACACCTACGTCGCGAACGAGGGGTCGGTCCGCCGCGACGGCGACGCGGTGGCGGTCAACGAGACGGCCGACCCCGCGGCGTCCCTCATCGCCTCGACCCTCCGACTCCGCGACGAGGAGAGCGTCATCGCCGAGTTCGGCGAACTCAGACGAACCGAGTCGGCGCAGTTGACGCTCTCGATGGTCGCCGACGGCGCGCTGGACGCAACCGTCGGACTGAGCGACGCGCCGAACTCGTGGGATACCGTCGCGGGCATCGGTTCGGGAGGTAGACGGCCCCCGAAGCACCGCTTTCCATCCCTCGGCCGACGGTTCGCCGACGTCGCCGCTCCCGTCGTACGCGGTGACGCGGACGCTCGACAGGGCGAGGTCGATTCCGACGAGGAACGTGTTGTTCATTTCCCGAACCTGTTCCCGCCGCCAGCATCAAAGCTTCGCTCACCCCGCCCCTCGGGAGCGATTCGTTCTGCTGAATCGAACAGCGTCGACCGGTCAGCGTCGAATCTGACCGGCCCAAAACGGAATAGACGGCCGACTCGGTGGATGTAGCGCGAATATATCCGAATACTGACTCAGACTACTTCCGTTTTGTCCATCAGAACGGTTTAGTGGTTCACGGAGGAGTTTCGACCATGGACGGAGACTCCGCGAACGTGCCGATTCGGTCCGTCGAGACGACGCTTCGTCTGCTGGAGCTACTTCGAGAACGGGACGTGGCGGGCGTCTCCGAACTCGCCGCAGAACTGGACGTCGCCAAGAGCACGGTACACAACCACCTGCAAACGCTCGCGATGCACGACTACGTCGTCCCCGAAGAGGAGGGGTTCTCGCTGGGGTTCCGGTTCCTCGACTTCGGGGGACACGTCCGCGCTCGCGTCGGCGAGTTGAGACAGGTGGAGCCGAAAGTCCGCGAGATAGCCGACGAGACGGGCGAGATTTGCCAGTTCTTCGTTCGGGACTCGGACGTCGCGGTGGTCGTCTTCATGGAGGAAGGGATGCGGGCCGTCAACACCGAGATGCGCATCGGCGCGCGAGTCTCCCTCGACAGTCTCACTGCCGGGCGACTCCTCCGCCTGTTCGACGAGAGCGCCGACGGCGACGCCGCCGACGCGGAAACGCTGAACGCCGACGGCTACCTCGCCGGCGACGAGGAGTACATCCAGGGTCTCCACTCTATCGCCGTTCCCGTGACGAAGACGAACGACGAGTTGGTGGGCGTCCTCAGCGTGGCAGGACCCTCCCGCCGCCTCCGCGACGAGGAGTACGCGCGCGACGTCGCGGACCTGCTGCTCAACGTCTCGAACGAACTCGAACTGAACGTGAGCTACACTCGCTACTGAGCGCAGTTTTGGCGTGCTGAACGCTCGACTGGTGCGCCCGTTCGGCCTCGCCGTTGATTCATCCGTTTTTTCACTCTCCTTACGGTTCGATCGGTCGTCGTCCCAGCAGCACTGGCAGAGATATTACAGAATTAGTACCGTAATAGGGACGTCCCGAAAAGCGGAATGAACGTAACGGATATATATGACTATCTTGTCCTCACAGCGCATCTCCGGTTCCGAGAGCGACGATACGGTATCTCTCGACATGTGGAACTCGAAAACAAACCGTACATACAAGATATGCTTCTCTCGCCGGTTTGCAGCTCTTTTACATGAGGTTTCGAGCTATCTCGTATTATGGAAAACACCTAATTAGGTTACTAGAGGCTCTGAAGCCCCGATTCAGACTTAAGAGGGTCTTCTAATTGGATAAAAAATGTTCCATTATACGGAACACTTATGAGAGGTCGGCGATATACCAATTTAATGTCCATGAACGACCGTTTGTCGACGACCGAGAAGTCGCTTGAAGCCGTGTTCGCGCTCCGGCGGTTGCAGGGAGCGACGCTGGCCGAACTCGCCGCGGAGTTGGACGCGCCGAAGAGCACGGTGCACCGCCACCTCTCCACGCTGGCCGAACACAGCTTCGTTCGTGCGAACGACGGGCGATACGAGGTCGGGTTCCGCTTTCTCGAACTCGCCGAGTACGCGCGGACGCAACGGGAGGCCTACCAACTCGCGGAGTCGTCCGTCGAGCGACTCGCCGAGGAGACCCAAGAGCGCGCGCAGTTCGTCGTCGAAGAGCACGGTGAGGGCGTCTATCTCTACGTCGAAACGAGCGAACAGGCGGTCCGGACGGGTCACAGCGTCGGGAAGCGAATCCGCCTCCACTCGACTGCGGCGGGAAAGGTCATCCTCGCGCATCTGCCGGACGACCGAGTGGACGAAATTCTCGACACGCAGGGGCTCACACAGGAAACGGATCGGACTATCACCGACCGAGACGTCCTCGGCGACCAACTCTCCGAGATAGCCGAACAGGGGTACGCGTTCAACCGAGAGGAGAATATCAAGGGACTGTGCGCCGCCGCGGCCCCCGTGACCGATAGCGACGACGAACTGATCGGCGTTCTCAGCGTGTCCGGACCCTCGAACCGGATGAAGGGGGAGTGGTTCACCTCCAAGATTCCCGACCTCATTCTGGGGTCGGCGAACGAACTCGAACTCCGCATCGCGTACGCGTAGCGCGCGACGCTCCGGGCGCCTTCGGAAACGACGGTACGCGCTCCCGATGTCGTTCGCCCGCGAAGTTCCGGGAGGCGGTACGTCTAAGTCGCCTCCCGACGAAGCGCGTCACGAATTAGCAATGATACGCCACGACGTCGCCATTGTCGGCGGCGGTTGCGTCGGCCTCTCGGTCGCGAAGCACCTCGCGGCGCGGACGAACCTCGACGTCGCCGTTCTCGAAAAGGAACACCACCTCGCAGCGCACCAGAGCGGTCGGAACTCCGGCGTCCTCCACCCGGGATTCAACTATCCCCCCGGCTCGAAGAAGGCGCGCTTCGCCACGGAGGGGACCCGGCGCATGAAGGAGTACTGCGCGGCCCACGACGTGCCGTGCGAGGAACTCGGCGTACTCGTCGTGGCGAAGACGGACCGCGAGGCGGCGCACCTCGAAACGCTCGCCGAACAGGCCGAGGCCAACGGCGTCGCGTACGAACTGCTCGACTCCCGTGCGGCGCTCCGCGAACACGAACCCCACGCCGCCGGACGGGCCGCCCTCTACGCGCCGGAGGCCGCGTCGGTGGACTCCCAGCAGTACGTGTACGCGCTCACGCGGGAGGTTCAGCGGGCCGGCGTCTCGCTGTACACCGGTCACGCCGTCTCGCGAATCGAACGCACCGACGAGGGGTATCACCTCGCGACGAGCAACAGCGACGTCGAGGCGTCGTATCTGGTGAACGCGGCGGGCCTGCATGCCGACACGCTGGCCCATCAGGTCGGCGTCGGAGAGTCGTACCAGGTCGTCCCGTTCCGCGGCGAGTACTACGAACTCACGCCGGAGCGAGCGGACCTCTGTCGGACGATGATCTATCCGACGCCGGACCCGGACCTCCCATTCCTCGGCGTCCACTACACCCGCCGGACGGACGGGAAGGTTATCGTCGGTCCGAACGCGGTGCTGGCGTTCGGACGCGAGGCGTACGACAACACGGACGTGAACCCGGCCGAACTCGCCGAGACGCTCGGGTACGAGGGTTTCAGGAAGCTTCTCGCCTCCCGAACGATGCTGTCGGCGGCGTGGGAAGAACTGAACAAATCCTACCGGAAGCGGAAGTTCGTCGAAGCCTCACAGCGCCTGGTTCCGGAGGTGCGAGGCGACGACCTGACCGAGAGTTACGCCGGCATCCGCGCCCAACTCGTCAGCGACGAGGGCGAACTGGTGAAAGACCCACTGTTCGTCGAACGGGAGGACGCGGTCCACGTCCTCAACGCGGTGTCCCCCGGTTTGACCTCGTCGCTCCCGTTCGGCGAGCACATCGCGGAGACGCTCGCCGCGAAGGTCTGAGGCGGACGTGAGACCGCGTCGAACCCGACCACTTATCACCGCCTGCCCGGAACGGTAGACGATGGCAACCCTCACGACAGCGCAGCGAGAGTTCGCGGAGCGCGCCGAGTCGGTCGCCGCCGAGTTCGCCGACGACGCATACACGTGGCACGGGGACGTACCGTGGGAGAACCTCGAACGACTGTCCGAGGCGGACCTCTACTGTCCGTCGATTTCGGAGGCGTACGGCGGACAGGGGCTGTCCGACCTGACGGCGATGCTCCTGACCGAGGCCGTCGGCCGCGAGTGTCCGGACACGGGGTGGTTCACCTACATGCAGAGCATGGTCGCGCCGCGAGCCATCGACCTGTTCGGGTCCGAATCGGTCAAAGAGGAGTTCCTCCCGGCCGTGACGGCGGGGGAGAGCTTCGTCTCCATCGCCATCTCGGAACCCGAGGCCGGGTCGGACGTGGGGTCGATGGCGACGGAGGTAACCGAGAAGGACGGCGAGTTGGTCTGCAACGGCGAGAAGACGTGGGTCGGCGGCGTCCCGTTCGGCGACGCGGCGGTGACGTGGGTCCGGTTCCCGGAGGGACTGGGCTCGGTCGTCATCCCATACGACGACCCCGGCGTCGAGATAGAGGAGGTGTACACGAACATGGCCGGCTACTCCCAGACGCGATTCACCATCGACGACGTGGTCGTCCCGGAGACGCACGTTCTGACCCGCGGGCAGGAGGCGTTCAAAGAGCAACTCGTGTCGCTCAACTGGGAGCGACTGGGTAGTTCGATTCTCACCGTCGCGTGGGCCGAAGCGGCGCTGGAGCGGGCGCTGTCGTACGCGAGCGAGCGAGAGCAGTTCGGACAGACGATAGACGACTTTCAGGGAATCGAGTGGAAACTCGCCGAGATGTACCGCGAAGTCGAAACCGCCGCCTCGCTGGCGTACGCCTCCGCGGCGGGAGCGGAGGGCCACGAGAGCGCGCCGCCGCGCCTCCAAACCTCGACGGCGAAGCTCCACTGTTCGCAGGTGGCCGAGGACGTCGTCAGCGAGGCCGTCCAAATCGTCGGCGCTCGGGCGTACCAGCAGGGCCACCCGTTGGAGTATCTCTACCGGTTCGCCCGGAGCAGACGCATCGCCGCGGGCACCGACGAGATGCAGTTGAATACCATCGCTCGCGCGCTCAAAGAGCGCGGGCTTCCGGCCGTCTCCGACCGGTAGTCGACGCCCGATAGCCGACCGTCGCGGCCCTCGCCGATTGCCGTCGGGTCCGTTCGGTCTTCGACCTCACTCCCCCGACGACGACTTCCCGCTCGCTTCGCTCGCGGGAATCCCGTTAGCTCCGACGACCGCGGTCAGTCGTCGTACGAACGGTCGAACTCGGGTTCCCGGCCCTCGTTGAACGCGGCCACGGCCTCCTGGTGTTCGGCGTCGACGACGCAGTCCCACTGGTACTCGGCCGCCTTCCGACAGTACTCCTCGAAGCTCTGCTGCGGGTCGACGAGTCGGTTCGTATGTCGGACGGCGGTCGCGGGCTTGTCTCGAATCTCCGCGGCGAGGGCGCCCGCCGCCTCTAAGGCGTCGTCGGCCCGTTCGACCGCGAGACCGATGTCGACGGCGTCCTCGGGCGTGATGTCGCGCCCGGTGAGCAGATACTCGCGGGCCTTGGACTCGCCGACGAGTCGGGGGAGGAGCCACGCGCCGCCGTCACCGGGGACGAGGCCGACGTTGACGAATCCCTCGCGCATGACGCCCCCGTCCCCGACGACGCGCAGGTCGCAGGCCAGCGCGAAGTCGCAACCGGCGCCGATGGCCGGTCCGTCGACGGCCGCGATGGAGGGCGTCGCCATCGTTCTGAGGTTGTAGACGAACTGCTGAATCAACCAGAGGAACGCGCCGTACTCCTCGGGGGACTGCTCGTCCCAGTCGGGCATCTCCGTCGTGTCGGCGCCCGAGCAGAAGCCCTTCCCGGCGCCGGCCAGCACCACGGCGTACACGCCGTCGTCGGCCTCGGCCGTCCGAGCGGCGTCGTTAAGTTCGAGGATCGTGTTCCGAGTGAAGGCGTTGTACACGTCCGGCCGTTCGATGGTTATCGTCGCGATGCCGTCGGTCACGGCGTAGCTTACGTCGTCGTACCCTTCCATGCTACCGCTATCGACCGGCCGCCACATATAGGTGGGGCTCGCGCCGTCGCCGTCACCGGCCTCCGCGGACCGCACCCCAACGATTTATTGCCTCAGATACGGAATCCTGACCAATGTCTCACTCGATGGACGGCGGTCCGACGGCCGCCCTCGACGACGGAACCGACGCGCAGGTGCGCGCTCCCCCCCGCCGAAACGCCGAGACCGAGGGGACTCGCCCATGACGGACGGGACGGCACCGACCGGACCGGTTGAGCGCCGACTCAGCGGCGACCTTCCGCTCGTTGACGCGGCCGAGGCCGCGGCGCGCATCTCGACGGACGCGACGGTGCTCACGAGCGGGTTCGGGAGCGTCGGCTATCCGAAGGCGATACCGCTCGCGTTGGCGGAGGACGACCGTGACCTCGAACTCACGCTGGTCCACAGCGGGAACGTCGGCGAGGAGATTGACGTCGCCCTCGTCGAGTCGGGCGCCGTCGCTCGCCGATTCTCCTATCAGTTCTCTAGCGCCGCCCGAGACGCGACGAACAGGCGGGAGATAGCGTTCAGCGACCGGAACGCGTCTGCCATCGGCGACGAGGTCCAGTACGGCGGACTGGTCGACGCCGACGTCGCGGTGGTTGAGGCCGTTGCCGTCGGCGAGGACTGGTTCGTCCCGTCGACCTCGCTCGGGCAGGTGCCGGCGTTCGTCGAGGCGGCCGACGCCCTCCTCGTCGAACTGAACCGGACGCAACCGCTCGAACTGCAGGCGCTCCACGACGTCTACCGGCCCGAGAGCCCCCCGAACCGCGAACCCGTGCCGCTCTCCGAAGCGGGCGAGCGTATCGGGACGACGCACTGCCGGTTCGACCCCGAGAAACTCCTCGGCGTCGTGGAGACGGACATTCCGGACTCGACGTACTCCTTCCGCGACCCGACGGACGACGATTTGGCCATTGCGACCAATCTCGGCTCCTTCCTCTCGGCGGAGATGGAGCGCTCGCCCGTGTTCGACGACGCGATTCACCTCCAGTTCGGCGTCGGGTCGCTCGGCAACGCCCTCATGGGCGAACTGAAGGAACTCGACTTCGGGGACCGAGACGTCGTGTACTTCGGCGAACTCATCCAGGACGGCCTCCTCGACATGCTCGACGCCGGCCGACTCAGGTGCGCGAGCGCCACGTCCATGGCGCTCACCGAGGAGGGGCAGTCGCGCCTGTTCGAGAACGTCGAGCGCTACGCCGAGGACGTCGTCCTCCGCCCGGCGGACGTGGCGAACCACCCGGGACTCATCAACCAGTTCGGCGTCGTCGGCGTCAACAGCGCCATCGAGTTCGACATCTACGGCAACGTCAACTCCACGCACGTCGGCGGCACGCGGATGATAAACGGCGTCGGCGGCTCCGCCGACTTCAACCGCAACTCGCTGGTGTCCGTCTGCGCGCTCCCGTCGACGCTGGACGGCGGCGACGTCTCGCGGGTGGTCCCGATGGCGTTCCACGTCGACCACACCGAACACGACATCGACGTCTTCGTCACCGAACAGGGCGTCGCGGACGTGCGCGGTCTCTCGCCCGTCGAACGCGCAGAGGAGATAATCGAGCACTGCGCGCACCCGGAGTTCACCCCGGACCTGCGGGACTATCTCGACGACGTCTGCGAACAGGACAGCCACATCCCGCACGACGTTCGGCGCGCCGCCGAGTGGCACGAGTAGCGAGTAGCGCGGAAGAACCGCCCGTAGAAGGCGTCTACAGGCTGACGGCGCCGCCGTAGAAGTAGAGGTACACCCACCAGACGTAGCCGACGGCCAGCGCGACGGCCGTCAGAGCCTCCAGCGCCGTGACGTAGGTGTTGCCGTGGGTTTCCCGGAACGACTGAACCCGTTCGACCCGTCGCCAGACCGGCAGCAGAGGGTCCGGAATGATCTCTCCGAGGCCGCCGACGTCGGACGTTTCGACCTGGTCCTCGGGGGCTTCTCTGCTCGGACTCATTGTTTCACCTCCTTAGTGAACGGCAGACTGAGACCGCGGACCATCACCTTCTCGGCGACGAAGACGGCGACGAAGACGGCGATACCCGCGAGTTTCGCGAGCGCCATCGGGTACGTCATGATGAGGACGCCGAGCACCGCGAGCGCGGTTCGGGTGAGAAGCAGGTTCCCGAGCGATAGCTTGAACGGGTAGTTCAGACCGTAGATGATGGAGATGGCGCCCAGCATCACCATGAAGCCGACGAAGAGGGTGTTGAGGCCGGGGGACATCGTGATCAACTCGGGGTTGTAGACGAACGCGATGGGGAGGACGAACAGCGGCGCGGCGATTTTCAGCGCCGCGCCGCAGGTCCGCCAGAAGTTCGCCTCCGCGATGCCGGCAGCGACGACGGCCGCCGTCGCTACCGGTGGTGTGATGCCCGCCAAGATAGCGGCGGAG